>JBGQCZ010000023.1:0-17245 GCA_041495645.1 Gemmataceae bacterium
ACTCCGTCGGTGTTGTCGGGCAAACCGAAGATGCGCCACAGAAAAGTCGTGTCGGCGGCAAACGCAAGGGTGCGACCTCGGCCGACACTCTGTGCCACCAGCACGGGATCACCCTTGCCATCCGGCTCGGTCGTCGCCAGAACCGAAGCGGTCGGTTTTTTGGCGCCAAGTTTGTTGATCCCCTTAAACCAGATTTTCGAGTTGAGCCGATTCCAGGCTTCGTTTGTTTCCTTGGAGTCGGCTGCCAACTGCACGAGATAGTGTTGCAAGCCTTCGGCCGTTGGGTGGAACTCAATGTGGTCATTGGCAATGTGGCCATTAACATCCAGTTTCACCGGCAGCAAATCCTCGATCGGCGTGCGGGCCCAGTCGCCGCTGCCGGCCATGCCCGGCGTGCCGCCGAAGCTGTCGAACCCGCCCATCATCATCAGGCCGACGCCCTTTTCGGTCACTTGCTTGCGAATCTCGGCCAGCACTTTCGGATTGCCGCCCGCCAACCGCTTGGCCGACACGTTTCGCAAAATGATCACGTCGTAAGCCTGGCGGTCAAATTGAAACTTCTCAATCTCGTCGCCCGCCGGCGCGGCATCGGTTTGCCGTGTCGTTTGAAATAAGTGGAACCGCGGGTCTACCGAAAGCACCTCGCGAATGTACTTCGTCTCCTCGTCGGCCGGGGCGACGAGCAAGACGCTGACGCCTTCTTTCGACACGGTGACGAACGTCGAAATCTCGTTGTTGGCGATGGTGACTTCACCCACGATCGGCGCGATGCGCAGCATGGCGCTGATTTCGCCGGGCGTTTCGGGAGCCGTTGTCTCGATGCGAATTTCATTTCCGGTGGATAGCGGCAGCCGGGCGTCGTCGAGTGCCACATCGTTGCCGTTGATGGCGATCTTTTCGATGGGTACTTCCTTGCCTTCGATGAAGATGTGCGGCGTGATCGGGGCATTTTCGCAGCCCACCGCATCCACGTTCGCCTTGAGGATCATGCGCCCCTTCACGAACGCCGGCGACGGCTCGACGTTGAGCGTGGTGATCGCCAGGTCTTTCTGTTGCGACTGGAATGTCGTGCCGAGGGCGAAGCAATTGATTGGGCATTGAATCGACTTCCACTTGCGGGCCTCGGCGATCGCGTTGAAGCGGCGGCCGTTGTCGGCGCCGTCGCCGATGACCAGGAACCCACGCAAGTTTGGCTCGTTGCCGAAGCGCTGGTACGCCGTGGACAGCAACAGGCCGTAATCGCTGCTGCGGCCGTCCGCCTTCGCGTCCTGACTCCAATCGTTCACTTCGCCGGCAAAGCCGAGCATTACCACGGTGACTTGGTTTTCGTCTTTGAGTTGCAGAAGGACCGGCTCGCACTTCTTCAGGACGGATTGCATGGCTTCGAAGCGCGTCTGATTGTTGTACTCGTCCTTGAAATTCATGCTGGCGGACAAGTCGAGGCCGATCACCAGGACCGAGGACACTTTGTTTTCAGTGCGAAAGACCACGGCGGGGCGCAGAACACTCAAGAACGTGAGCAGCAAAGCAAGAAGACGCAAGGCGAGAACGACTGCGACTTTCAGGTCCCCGGCGCGCTGCGAACCGCGATAAGTGGCGACCGTGGCCCAGATGACCAGCACGGCAGCCAGCGCCGGCAACGGCGATTGTGCGAGAGCCCAACCGAGCAAACCCATCAAGACGCCGGCGACGATGGCAAAGCGCGGCCGCTGGCGCGTCGACAAGTAGGCCACACCGCCGACCAGCCCCGCCACGAGCGCGCGGCCAAGCAAGCTCGGCAGCAAGCCTCGCGACAGTTGCTGAATCGCCTCGGCAGGCGACAGCGACCAAGGCCAGGGCAAATCGAAGGCGAAATCCATTTTGACAGGGCTTTAGGGGTTAGGGATCAGGGGTCAGGGGTCAGTGTTTTGTTACTGACTCCTGACTCCTGACTCCTGTCCCTGGGGTTCTGGCTTATAGAAGCGATTGGCCATCACGCTCTCGGCTACAATCAGGCCGACGAATAGCAGCATGAGCCACGGGAACAATTCCAATGGCTGCCGGGTGCGGTTGGAAAGCGCGTCGGAGAGCGGCTTGTTTTGTCCGGGCGCGATCACGCAATCCGGGCCGAGCAGCTTTTCGATCTCTTCCACGGCCACGCGGTCCAGTTGAAACTCGCCCGGCGGCGGGTTTAGGCTGTAACGAGATTTCCACGGCGAAGTGCCGCCGCTCACGGTGTAGTTTCCGGTCACGTTGGTCTGGCGAATGGCCAATTCGTTGTCGTCCTCGCCGCGCAGAATCCGCGTCTCGCTGCCGGCAATTCCCGGGCCGTCGAGGGCGTATTCCGGGAAACGCGCCAACTGCGGCAACGGCACGGTCACGACCTGCCCGCTCACGAAGTTGAAGCTCGTTTCCTCTAAATCACCAACCATGTAAGCGACCAATTCGTTGGGGAAGACGACGTAAAAGCCGTCGGCATTGGTCGTCTTGAAGTAGTCGTTCCATTCTTCCGAATCCGGTTGACGAAGGTCCAACGGTGTGGTGACCATGAGGACGCGGCCGCTGCCCTTCGGCCGGCCCGCGAGCCGTTCGAGAATCGCCGGGTGTTTCTCGTCGCCTTCATAATTCACGATCACGTTTTCCTTTGGTACGGAGTCAACTTTCCAATAACGATTGGCATGTCGGTCCGATCGCAGGAAGCCAATTTCCTGATCTTTCCAGCCGGCGAATTTGGCCAGAAATGGGTGCTTGCGGTTGAGAGGTTCCCATTTCGCACCGAGGCCCGCGACCCTCACGTCCTTATCCAACTTGCCTGGCAACAAATTATTTGGCGTCTTCGTCTTGTAGTTATCCGGATTCGTCTCTTCGCGCCCCGGCACGACCAACAGGTTTCCGCCCTGGTTCACATACGCATCCAGAAGTTCCCAAAGAAGTTCGTCCGGCAGTCGCACGCTGAGCATGCATACGGCCAAATACGGCTTCAATTGATCGAGGCTCTGCACATCGCTAGGCATTCGAACCTTGCATACGAAATCCTTCTTGAACCGGAGTGCCGGTTCGAAAAATCCGGCGAATTCAATTTCGTCGGTGACGATCAGAACCTCGCGCGGCCCCCGAACCTCGAAGGTGACGAAGCGGACATTGTTGGCCGGAAGCGCGTCGGGCGTAGCCAGCGTGATTTCGGCCTGATATAGTCCCGGTTTTAGCGGCTTGTTGATAAACTCGATGACTTCGCTTTGACCCGCTTCCAACTTGAGCGGTTTGGATTCAGCCACCGCCTGGCCGGAGAGTTTGCACAGTACATCGGTGTTGCAACCCTGCCCCGTCGCGGTCACCGTCGCCTTGATCACCGCCTCCCGGTTCGCCGGGAACGATTGCGGTTTCACTTCAACTTGCGTTATGGCCACGTCCACGGGCTTGTCGACGCCCACGTCGAGGTAAATGCCTGTGACTCCCGGCGCTGGAAGCCGGTCGCGCTGTCCTTGCAGGTCCGGCACGCGGCCGGCGTCCCAGGAAGCGACGGTGCGATCGGACAGCACGTAGAGCAATTTCGGAATGGCCTCCGCGTCCGGGCCGGATTGTTCGTTCTGAACGTCGGCCAGCAATTGGTAGGCGGCGGCGATGCTGGAACTGACGGGCACTCCGCCGGGGCGAATCGTCATGGCCCGAATCTTATCGCGCGCTTGGGCGACCGAGCCCCATTCGCGGCCCGGCTCGCCGGTATCGATCACGGCCACGCGGCTGGAATCGTTCATGTCGTCGAGCAATTCGAGAGCGCGCTGTCGGGCTTCTTCCAATCGCGATTTGCCGGCAACCGCATACTCCATGCTCGGTGTGGTGTCGATCAGAATGACGGCGGCGACGATTTGATTCTGGCTGAGGCCAACGCGGCTGGAAAACAACCGCGGCCGAGCCAGGGCCAGACAGATGAGAGCGATCAATGCCATGCGCATCAAGAGCAGGATGAGATGCCGCAGGCGAATCTTGCGCTGATTGGTCTTGGCTCGTTGCTGCAAAAAGCGGAACGCGGGGAACAAAACGTGCTTCGGCTTTTGCCGCATCAGCAGATGCAGCAAGATAGGCAGGCCAACCGCCGCCAATCCTCCCAGCAGCAGTGGATGAATGAAGGGGATCATTTCGGCTGTCGGCTAACGACTGACAGCCCGCAGCGCTAGCAAGGACGTGTTGCTCCCTTGCTGGCGCTGCGGGCGGTCTTCGGGCTCACTTCTTCAAATCGCGAACCAGGTCGCCGGTGATGGCGAGCGCTTCGCGAGTGTATGGCTCGGCGCCGAACTTCGGCGGTTCCTTTTTCTTCTTCTCGGGCTTTTCATCGTCGCCCGCATCATCGTCCATCGCCCCGAGATCCTTGCGCTGCTGCTTGAGCGATTCCTCGGTAAACGTCAGCGTCTTGCGATCGGCCAGTTCCAGCCGCTTGGCATTGATCTGGGCGTACTTGGCGAACTCCGCGTCCTTGGCTCGGCGCTCCTGCGACGCATCCTTGAGTTTCTTGACGATCGCTTCGGAGATGATGCCCGTGTCCTTGTACTTGGCGGGGTCAATCTTGTCGAACTTCAGGGCATAGTCGAGTTTCGACTCGGCGAAGAGGTCCCGATCGGTGGATGCGGGCAGCACGATGTCGGATTTGACGCCCTCTACCTGAGTGCTGTCGCCGTTCACGCGGTAAAACATTTGCAGCGTGACTTTCAGGGCGCCCGCGTTCGATCCTTGCGGGAACAGTTGCGGAATCTGCTCGCCGATGTCGATCACCTGCTGGACCGTGCCTTTGCCGTGCGTGCTGGAATCGCCGACAACCAGTCCCCGATGATAGTCCTGAACCGCGCCAGCGAAGATCTCGGAAGCGCTCGCGCTCAACTTGTTGGCGAGCACCACCAGCGGGCCATCGTAGGTCATGCCGGCGACGGTATCCTCGTGTACCTTCACCCGGTTCAGGAAGTCTTTCACTTGCACGACGGGACCGCTATCGATGAACAGTCCGGTGACACCGATGGCTTCGTGCAGCAACCCGCCGCCATTGTTGCGCAAATCCATGACCACGCCGTCCACGTTCTGCTTCTTGAAGTCTTCCAGGATCTTTTGCACGTCGATGGTCGCGCTGCGGGCTTCGCCGCCGCTGCGAGGATCGTCGGCGTAAAACGACGGCAGGCTACAGATGCCGATTTTCAACGTTTTGCCGTCGACATCCTTCGCGGTTTCGACCACCTCGCCCTTCGCCCGGCGATCCTCCAAGGCAATCTTGTCGCGCGTCAGGACCACGTTGGATCGCGTCGTGGCATTGGCCGGCTGAATCTCGAGTTTGACCTTAGTGCCGGCCTTGCCGCGAATCTTGCGCACCACTTGGGTAATGCGGAGCCCTTCGATATCCACCGGCTCGCCGTCCTCGCCCTCAGAAACGCTCAGAATCTTGTCGCCGACCTTGAGCCGGCCATCGCGAGCGATCACCCCACCGGGAACGATTTCGCGAATGATGGTAATGCCGTCTTCCTGGCCGAGCAGCGCGCCAACGCCTTCCAGCGAGGAGCGAATGTCGATCTGGAATTGCTCGACCGAGCGCGGAGACATGTACGTGGTGTGCGGATCGTAGCTGGTGGTGAGCGCGTCGAGATAGCGTTCGATGAGTTCTTCTTTGTCGACCTGGGCCATGTAGCGTTGCAGGTTCTTGTAGCGTTTCTTCAGCCGGTCGCGGGCCTCGGCCTCTTTCACGCCGTCAACGATCAAGCTCGCCAATTCGTACTTGACCTGCGCGCGCCAACGTTCCTTCGCTTCTGCCTCGGTCTTGGCGTAGGTGGTGACCTTGGGTTCGAGCGGGACGGTGTCGGGCTTGCTGAAATCGTGTTTGGCGTCGGCCAGTTCGGTCGCCCATTTCATCCGTTCTTCGAGGCGTTCGCGATAGCGGTTGAACACCGTATAGGCGCTGTCGAGCTTGCCTTCTTGGATGGCCTTGCCGTGTGCCTTTTCGAACTTGGCGAATTCATCGATGTCGGACTGCGTGAAATAGCGTTTCCACGGATCCCAACCTTCGAGGTATTGGCGGTGCAGCCGCTGCGAAGTCTCCCCGTCAATTTTGTGACGGGTGTAATGAGCGGCTTGTAGGAGCTGGGCCGCACCCTGGGCGATCTTGGCGTCGAGTTCGGTGGGGCTCTCAAGCTTGACGGAGCGGATCGGGGTCTCCGCCTGAGATGCGAATATGATGGCCAGCCCAAGAAAGGCGCAGCCAAGCCAGCGGAATGATCGATTCGACAAGGCCATGTGGCTCCTCCATTTAGGGCCAGTCAGATGAACGGCGGTAGGGTCAGTCAGGCACTTGAGCATTATACGAGAGGTCTCGAAGCGGTGAAACATCATTCAGGGCTCAAGACCCTTGGAAGTTGATACGTTACAAATCGCCGCGAATTCAAGAATTCGCCTTTCGCGGTACCGAAATGACGAGCGCCGGCCGGATTAGCCACCAGAATCTGAGCCGAAATCACGGGGTTCGGAGGATGTAGCCGCGCAGCCGGCCGCCGTGGCGGGGGATGTCGGAAAGCAGATCATTCAATTCCGGGTTGCCCAGGTCGCTTTGTCCGAGAACCAAATACGTTGCCGCACAAGTTCCCGACAAGGCTGACAGCTCGGGATGGCCCCACTCCGCGGCGTCGACGAGCACCCAATCGAACCGTTGCTTGAGCTGGTCGATCACCAGCGGCCAAATATCCATGTTTGGCTGCCCGACCGGCTTACCGGAAGTCAACGCATCCAGATTCGGCTGGCCAGATGCCTGCATGGCCCAGGTCAGCGGCACCGTTCGGGCGAGAACTTCAAAGAGTCCGGGGGCCGGGGCGATGCCGAGCCGCTCCGCGATAGCGGGTCTAGCCAGGTTGGCATCCACCACCGCAACGCGCGCTCCATCGCGCCGGGCGCAGGAGATCGCCAGGTTGAGAAGCACCGAGGTCGTGCCGATGGCCGGATGCGCGGCGGTGAAAAGCAGCGACTTGCCGGGTTCCGTGCCCAGTTGCGACTCCAGCTCGCCCATCAACCCGCGATACTGTTCGCTGACCGGATGGTCGGGATGATGATAGGCGACGAGTTCGCGCACGAACCGGCGATCGGCGGGCTCGATCGGCTCGCGCTCGAAGGGCAACGGCTGAAACGAAATGCGAAACAGCGGAAAGGCCTCGATTTCGGGCCGAACCAATTGCGGCTCGCGTTCGGGAGTTGCACGCGTCAGAGGCAAGATCGTGGGAATTGGGGCCGCGTCGCGCGACAGCTTCAGATTGCCGTGCTTCATGGTCGCGGCGCCGACTTCGATAAACGGGACGTCGCCTTCGTCGTCGTCGGCCGGAGCGGCGATCGGCGTCGCGACGATCTCGGCTTCGATCGGCGTCGGCCGTTCCTTCGATTCGCGAATGCGCCGAGTTTCCGCGGGATGCAGCGCGTCGAGTATGCGAGCCATCGGCGGCACTCCTGTAACCAAGAAACGCAATCAAGCTTCGTCGTAAACCACGCGCACGGATTGGCCCGGCGGCTGGTAAACGAACGCGGCGCTCGTCCAGGCCGAATCGTGGGACGAGTCCATCCGCAATTGTTGTGCGGGCATTCGACGTCGTTGATTCTTCGCTGGCCGCACTTCCGCTTCGTCGTCGTCGTCCGATTCCGTCAGGTCCGAAGCCAGCGTCGGGCGCGTCGGGAATTCTTCCTCGGCGATCTCCGCATCCACACCCAGCGACGAAAGCGCCTCGAGCGCCACTTCCACGTCCACCATCTCGGCGTCGATTTGCCCAGTCAGATTCAGCGCCTGCAATGCGAACCGATTCAACAGCCGCGGGATTCCCTGGGCATTCTTGGCCAGAACCGAAACCGCCTCATCGGAGAACATCTGTTCGGCGCGCCCCCCGGCCGTCCGAATCTGATGCAGCAGGTAGTCCGCCGACTCGTGCAGATCGAGCGGATCGAGCGTCAACCGCACGGCCAAACGCTGATTGAGCGCGGCCAGACCGGGATGGTTCAGCGTGTCCAGGATCGCTGGCAGCGCGATCACGACAATCTGCACGGCCTTGCCGCGCCCCGCTTCCAAGTTCCCCAGCAGCCGCAGTTCTTCCAGCAGGCCGGCGCTCAAATCCTGCGCTTCGTCGAAGATCAAAATCGTGGGCCGCCCATCGGCAAACTGATTCAGCACGTAGTCGGTCAACGCCAAACGCAGCTCTTCCTCACCCAGCTTCTGATACGGTTGGCCGAGATCGAACAACACGGCCCGATGCAAGTCGGCGGCCGAACCGAACCGGCAATTCGTAATTAGCGCCGTGTTGAACTGCGCGCCCAGCCGTTGCAGCAACAAGTGGGCGACGAGCGTCTTGCCCGCGCCGGGTTCGCCGGTCAGCAGCATCAACCCTTCCTGGCCGTCGATCGCGCAAGCCAGGGCATTGAGCGCGGCTTCGTGCGACGCGGCAGGATAGTAAAACTGCGCGTCCGGCGTCGTCGGGAACGGCCGCATTCGCAACTGGTAGCGCGTCAAGTCCATGCAGCGCCGAACCCCCAAATAGTATCCGCGCAACGACACCATCCCCCGTCTGTGAAGATCGGACAAAAAGCCGATGCGCCTTGAAGGATTACACGGATGCCGCGGTTGTAGCGGGCTGGCCGTGGCGAATGGGTAGGCTTCGGTAATCTTGTGCTCGCATATGATACCCGAAATGGCCCCTCCTTGGCTCGAACCGCGGTCCGCCTACATTCACATTCCGTTTTGCGCTCACCATTGCGGCTACTGCGATTTTGCCGTGACCGCCGGGCAGGATCACCTCATCGACTTGTACTTGGAAGCGCTGGCCGTCGAATTGGAGCAGGCTTGCAAGGATCCGAAACCGCTGCGAACGCTGTCTCTCGGCGGCGGAACGCCCTCGCACCTAAGTCTTCGCCAGCTTGACAAACTGTTCGCCGTCCTCGACCGGCAACTGCCGCGTGAAGCCAACGCGGAGGTTTCACTCGAAGCAAACCCCGACACGTTCGACGCCGAGAAAGCAGAACTGCTGGCCGAACACGGCGTGAATCGCATCAGCGTGGGGGTGCAATCGTTCCAGCCGCACTTGCTGCGCGTGCTGGAACGGCAACACGAACCGCGGCACGTCGCGCCGGCCGTCGAGGCCGCGAAACGGTTCAACGGGCGCGTCTCCATCGACCTGATCTTCGGCGTGCCGGGCCAGACATTGGCGGAATGGTATGCCGACTTGCGCGCGGCGATGCAACTGGAGCCGGATCACATTTCGACTTACGGGCTGACGTTCGAAAAGGGCACGCGGCTGTGGAAACAGCAGCGGGCCGGCGATGTAAAGTCGCTCGACGAAGAGTTGGAACTGCAAATGTACCGGCACGCGATGGAGCTGCTCGAAGCGAACGGTTTTGAACAGTACGAGATTTCGAGCTTCGCGAAGCCCGGCAGCCGCAGCGTTCACAATCAGGTTTATTGGGCGAACGAAGCATTTTGGGGCGTTGGCGTTGGAGCGGCCGCCTACATCGGCGGCACGCGCACGCTCAATGTCCGCACCACTCAAGATTACATCAAGCGCGTGCTCGCGGGCGAATCGCCTGTCTTTCAGTCCGAAACGCTGCCGCCCGAGGAGCGCGCCCGCGAGACGCTGGCCCTGAACCTGCGCCGGGCCGAGGGTGTCATTCGCAAGCGCTTTCGCGAGCAAACGGGCTTCGACGTGGACGCGCTGGCGGGACCTGCTTTGCAAAGGCACGTGGCTGCCGGGTTGATGATCGACGACGGAGCAAGCCTGTGCCTGACCCGCGACGGCCGCTGCGTCGCCGACAGCATCGTGGCGGATGTGTTGTGAAGTCAGGAGTATTCTGTTTACGTTTCGCGCTCACTTGTAATTCAAGTAATTCAAGTGAGCGCGAAACGTAAACAGAATACTCCTGACTCCTGACCCCTGACTCCGTAAATTTTCCTCAATGCTTCGTTGCTGCAACATCCGGGGTGGTCGATGTCTTCGCGTGGTGATTTGTTCGCGGGCCTGACGGTGGCCATCGTCACGCCATTTCGAAATGGCGACGTCGATTTCGACGAACTCGGCCGCTTGATCGATTGGCACGTCGAGCAAGGCACCGATGCACTGGCCCCGGTCGGCACCACCGGTGAATCACCCACCTTGGATCACGAAGAACATGAGCGGGTCATTGCCTTCGTCGTGGAAAAAGCTCGCGGTCGCATCAAGACCATGCCCGGAACCGGTTCCAACAGCACCCGCGAAGCGATCAGCTTGACCAAGTTCGCCAAAAAGGCCGGCGCTACCGGCGCGCTCATGGTCGGCCCCTATTACAACAAGCCCACGCAGGAAGGCTATTACCGCCACTTCAGCACCGTGGCCGAGGCCGTGGACCTGCCCATCGTGCTTTACAACATTCCCGGCCGCACCGGCTCGAACATGCTCCCCGAAACCATCGCCCGCATCGCGCAGCATCCGCAAATCGTCGCCGTCAAGGAAGCAACCGGCTCGCTCGACCAGGCCTCGCAAATCACCCAACTGTGCGACATCGCCATCCTCTCCGGCGACGACAGCCTCACGCTTCCGCTGATGTCGATCGGCGGCAAGGGCGTGGTGTCCGTTGTCGGCAACATCGTTCCGAAAGACATGAAGGCGATGGTCACAGCCTACGCGCAAGGAAAATTCACCGAAGCCCTCGGCTGGCACCGCAAGCTCTTCCCGCTCTGCCGCGACATGCTCGGCGTGGCCACCAACCCCATCCCGCTCAAGTGCGCCCTGAAGCTACTCGGCCGCGGGACGGGTGAACTGCGCCTCCCGATGTGCGCGTTGGATGCGGCTGGCGAGGCCAAGGTCAAGCAAACGTTGGTGAATTACGGCCTTCTTTAATTGAAGCCGAAGGCTGTAGCCGCAGGCTTTAGCCTGCGATGGCACGCGATGCCCAAGGCGAATGCGACCCCCCCGCGCAAGCTAAAGCTTGCGGCTACAGCCTTCGGCTACAAGCACTCTTGGCCCAGGAGACTCAATGATCGCCAAATTGGCCCTCGAAGACGGCACGGTTTATTCCGGGCTCGCGTTTGGCGAGAGCGGAGAGACGTTTGGCGAAGTTGTTTTCAACACCAGCATGACCGGCTATCAGGAAGTGCTGACCGATCCGTCGTACAAGGGCCAGATCGTCGCGATGACCTATCCGCACATCGGCAACTACGGCGTCACCGACGACGACCGCGAATCGCGCAAACCGCAAGTCGAAGGCTTCATCGTCCGCGAACTGGCCCGCCACCCCAGCAACTACCGCTCCACGCTCAGCCTCGACGACTATCTGGCCCAGAACAAGATCATCGGCATCGAGGGGATCGACACGCGGGCGCTCGTCCGCAAGCTGCGCATGCGCGGGGCCATGACCGGCGTGCTGTCCACGACCGACTTGGATGACGGTTCGCTCGTGCACAAAGCCCGCAGCCGGCCGACCATCGTGGGCCGCGATCTCGTCAAGGAAGTGATTCCCGCAAAACCATTCGAATGGTCCGACGGCTTCACTAGCCCGCTCACGACCTATATCCCAAAACACCCGATTGCAAAACGCGTCGTCGCCCTCGATTACGGCATGAAGTGGAACATCCTCCGCTGCCTCGTGCAGGTCGGCTGCAAGGTCACGGTGCTGCCCGGCACGGCGACCGCGAAGCAGGTGCTCGACCTGAACCCCGACGGCGTGTTCCTCTCCAACGGCCCCGGCGATCCCGAACCGCTCACCTACGCCCACGACTGCATTCGCGGATTGGTGGGCAAGAAACCGATCTTCGGCATCTGCCTCGGCCATCAACTTCTCGGCCTGGCGCTGGGAGCGAAAACGTTCAAATTGAAATTCGGCCATCGCGGGGCGAACCAGCCGGTGATGAATCAACGGACCAGGCAAGTCGAAATCACCACGCAAAACCACGGCTTCGCGGTCGATGCCAAGACCCTGCCCGAATCGCTCGTGGCCACCCACTGGAACCTGAACGACGACACCCTGGAAGGCATGCGCCACCGCACCCTGCCCGTTTTCAGCGTCCAATACCACCCCGAAGCCAGCGCCGGCCCGCACGACAGCAGCTATCTGTTCGAGGAATTTCGGCAGGCGATGGGGTGATGATGGGAAGAATCACCACAAAGAACACAAAGAAGACGCAAAGGAAAGGTTCCTTTCTTGAGTCTACTTTGTGCTCTCTTTGTGTTCTTGGTGGTGATTTCTAAGGGCCGTTGACGAATTCGGATGCCAGACGATCCGGGATCAGATCAACTCCCGGCTCGATCCAGAACCAATCCAGTCCTTCCTGACCGTAGAGTTCGTCGACAGACACGTCGTTGAATACCGTCGTTGAATGAAGTCGGGACGCACTCGGACCGACGCCCGCGGTGAGGTTCGCGATCCGCTGGCCGTAGTTCAAATCCACCCGGACCCACTCCGTCATGAGATCGTGGAGAGCGGCATCGTTGAAGTCATAGATGGTGGTGCCGGCGACCAGGATGTCGTCTTCGCTTCCGGCTTCGAGCCGGTCAGCGCCCAAACCGCCGATCAACAGATCGCGGCCGGAACCGCCGAGGAGCAAATCATCGCCGTCATTGCCAATCAGAATGTTGTTGCCGCCGCCGCCGTTGAGGACGTTGATGCCGGCATCGCCACGCAACAGATCGTCGCCTGAGCCGCCGGTAACGTTTTCAATGCCGCTGACGGCAGCCGTTCCCGTCGCCACGCCGGAAGGCAAGTCCACGGAGACATTCGTTGTGTACGCGGAGTAGTCCAGCGTGTCGATGCCGGCGCCGCCGTCGATCTTACCGGAAAACGCCACCCCCGCATCGAATACAAAGGTGTCCTGGTTCGTGCCGCCAGTTAGCTTTTCGAACTGCGAGAAACTGAGCGAACTATTCAGCGCGCCCGAATCGAGGCCGGTAATGTGCCAAGTGTTGACCGTATTTGGTCCCACCAGCGTGTCGGCGCCGGATCCGCCGATAAGGTTCTGAATCCCGCTGAAGGTGACGTAGCTTCCGATGGAAGTGCCGGCCACGGCGCCCGTCCCGACTGGTGTTATCGTCCAGGTATTGGTTCCGTTCGGACGAATGAGCGTGTTGTTTCCGAGGCCGCCGTCCACCGCCAATGCTCCTTTTGCGGCCTCGATAATGACTCGATCGTTACCGCTTCCGGCCAGGATCGACGTAAGAACGGGGAAAGGATTGGCGGGTGTATTGAAAACATCGAAGACGTTGCCGCCGGCCCCGCCCCGGAGAACCAGTTGTTTCAAATCTTTTTGCTGGAAGAGAATGTCCGCGGGCGCCAGGCCATGAATCGCGCCCATGCCGGTCGCAGGGTCAACCATCAAGGATACTGTCTTGCCCCCCAGGTTGCCGCCGCCGCTGCCTGGGTTGGCCGAGTCGTCCACATCGAGCGTGCTGTAGCTGGCCGGGTTCGTAACGAACAGTGGGCCTTTGATTTTGTCCACGGTCCCGGCGTCGCCCACGTTGATCGCGTCCTGGCCCAATGGGGTGCTGAGGTGCAGCGGAATGCCGACCGGGGTGCTCAGCACGTTGACGATATCGTCGCCGCTGCCGGTGGTGACCTGGAGATCTTCGACGGTCGCATAGGCCACTTGGCCCTTCGCGGCAGTGCGCTTCACGACGCTGTCCGTGATGGTGTAGGTCTCATCGGTAACCGCCGCGATGTCATTCACGATGAGCTTGTCGGCGCCGTCCTGGCCGTTGACCGTCAACAGACCCATGATGTCCGACAGAGTTTTCGATGGGACGACGGTGTTGCTGCCCACGGTGATCGTGTCAGCAGCGCTCCCACCGTTGACGGTGGTGGGTCCGGTTATGCCTAGAACACGGATCGAGTTGTTGCCGTTCAGAGCATTCAACGTGAGGTCGTCAGCGACGTTCATGGCCCGCACCGTGTAGCCTTGCCCCTTCACGTCGCCGGCAAAGCCGGTCAATTTCATCACGCCGCCGGTCTTCCGGAAGGCATCGATCACGGTGACTTCTTCCGTCTCGACACTGAGGTTTTCCGTGCCGGTCGCCGCCGACGCGTTGACGATGATGGTGTCCGGCACTCCGTCCGGATTGACCTTGTCGCCCAGGTTGATGCCTACTTCCTTGATGGTCGTGCCGCCGAGGTAATTTACCGTGATCGAATCGGCATTCTTGCCGCCGTCGATGGCAAGTCGATCGATGTGCGTGCCGCTGACCGTTCGCAAAGCGGGGGCATGAACGATGACGCCTTTTCCTTTCGGGTCGACCGTGAAAGTATCGGCATCATCCGAGCCGATCATTTGCAGAGTGTTCTCGACTAGGGAGGGGGCCGCGACGCCGATTATTCCGTCGATGATGGCGTTGCCGTTGCCGACCTGCCAGCGGATGACATTCTTGCCGTCGCCCGGTTGAATCGTGTCCGAACCAGCCCCGGCGATCAGTTGGTCGTCGCCCGCCGCGCCGTTGAGAAGATCGGCGCCCGGGCCGGCAATGAGCCTGTCATTGCCGTAGCTGCCGTAAAGGAAATTATGGCCCGTGCCGCCAACTAACACGTCGTCGCCGAGTTCGCCATAGAGATAATTGGCGCCGGCGCCCCCGTGCAATTCGTCGTTGCCGACGCCGCCGTAAAGGCGATCGGTGCTCGTGGGAATGCTCGAGGCGTTGCCCGCGACGGTTAGCATATCGTTTCCAGCGTCCCCATAGAGCGTAGCCGAGCCCGCTCCCAGATACGTCAATTGATCGTTGCCGGCGCCGCCGTGCAACGTTGCATTGGACAGAACCTCTTTGTCCACGAGGATCGTGTCGTCGCCGGAATCGCCGTAGGCAACGATGCGCTTTACGCCGGAGAAATCCTGCGATAATCCGAAAGCGCTGACTTCAACTGTTTCGCCCCCAGCGCTCGTCGGCGACCCGGAAACATGGCTGACCGTGAACACCTCGTTGATGATGTCGACGAATTCCTTGCCGCCGCCCCGTGTGATCCGGTTGCCCAACGAACCCATGAGAAGAGTTAGCGTGCCACCACTCACGGTGGCAAGCTTCATCGGCGGCGGTTCCAACGGATTGACCAGGAAACCGGAGCTCAAATCGAGAAGTGTGGTGGTAGCCAGAGTGAAGGTCTTTTCCACACCGATGAACTTGCCCAGCACACTGATACCCACCCGAACGGATGCCGACAGATCCGCCGTCACCTTGCCTTCGGTGCGAGCGAAGTTCTTCCCCAATTCCTTAAACAGACGCAGTCGGGTATCGCCATCTCCCTTGGCCGGGTCCTCCAACAGGGCGATCTTGAGATTTCCCTTTATCTCGCCCGTCACGTCGGCGCCGAACAGGCCCACGGTCGCTTCCGCCTTGGCGCCGATGCCCGCGTTCAGTTTGAGGAGGTCTGTCGAGGTATCCACGTAGAGGCCGTCGGCGAGCTTGCCAACGTCTTTGGGGGACTTGATGAACTCCCGCAGTCCGTAGGTGTCGTAGGCAATGCGGAAGTATGCGTCCGCATCTACAGTGCCGGCCAGCCCCACACTCAACGGTCCGTAAAACGGTAACGACTGGTCTGCGGTGCCGTGAGCGCTGAGCACGGCCTTGAAAGAAACTAAATCGGGATCCTGGCCGAGCAGCAACTGAAACAAGCCCTGGGTCGGATTGTCCAAGAGAGGGAATTTCAGTTCGATTCCGGTGTTGAGCGAAGCCATTTTCGAGCGGACATCCTTCAGGGCATCACCGAGTGGGGTGCCTCCCAACCGGTCATTTATCCATTTATCCACGTCAAACGACGCCGCGTTGGGAATTAAGTCTGTTAATTTGTTGGTCGTCAGAGCGAGACCCTTGATATCGCCGACCGGTGTGAGGCCGCGCGGATCGCTCGTGCCCAGGTCAAACCCGCCGAATGGGACATAAAGCGTGCTGCCGGGCTTGACCTTGTCGACCAGGTCAACAAGCTTGACGAGTTCGGTCGCCAGGCTGAGCAGAATGTCATAGGGGGATGGCACCTTGCCCGTGGACTCCAACACACCGGCAAGTGTCATCAGGCTGACATCTCCTAAACCCACTGCTTTGCTGACATCGCTGATCCCTGGAAGTGGCTTGTTCAGCACGTCGATGATCGGCTGAATCGG
Source organism: Gemmataceae bacterium (assembly GCA_041495645.1). GTDB lineage: Bacteria > Planctomycetota > Planctomycetia > Gemmatales > Gemmataceae > JBGQCZ01. The sequence continues at coordinate 16,076 of JBGQCZ010000023.1, forward strand.
CTTCGTCACCTTCTGGATATCCGTGACGATGGGGCCCAGAATATCGCTAACGAAAGTACCCAGCCCCATGTTGACGTTCTTGAATTCGATCGTGGGCGCATCACCGAACGTGTTGAGTGATGCGTTCGCATTCGCGTTGGAAAAGCTCCAGTGCATTTCAAAGTCCGAGTAGATCGAAGGAAACTTAATCGACGTCTTGGCGGCTCCGCCAAACGTGGCCGCCAGTTTCAAGTAGACATCGGCGTTGCCCGAAAGCTTGGGAGTGGCCACTGCCAGGCTGCCGGCACTGCCGGTCACGTCGGCGGTGAGCTTTGGCCCAAAAAATGTGCGATGAGTGGTATCGGTCTTGGTCGGATCAGTCGCGTCCTGGGCCCCATCCTGGGCCGTCATTTCCAGAAAGCCAATCCGGCCGCCCAGGGTCAATCCGTCCTTGAGCGTCGCTCCGAGCGTGATCTGGATTTCATCTGCTGCGTCCGTCTTGAAGAAGAAGGCGCCGTCTTGGAAGCCGAAATCCAGGTTCTTGTAGTCGAACGTGCCGGTGAGTTGAACGGCTCCGCCTGTGGCGGCGTCGGTTTGCAACGGCATTCCCGGCAGGCCAATGCCGAAGTCGGAGGAAACCGTGAATGACTTGGTTAACAAGAATTCGACTTCGACGTTGTTGTCGCCCGTGAAGTGGACTTTCACGTCTATGTCTTTGACCCCGCCGACGCCGTCCGTATCACCAATCACATTAAGGCCACCTGGACCGAGTGCGGTCCAGATCGCTGTTCGGACTGCGGTCTCATCCGAGGTCGATCCGATGGCTTCGAGCGTGGACTTCAGCTTCGCGCGGACGGGCGCGGCCTTGTCGAGGACGGAGCGGACTTCCGGGATGTCCGACAGCGCCTTGTTGATGATGGGCACCTTCGTGGTGGCGGCCGCGAGCACGACAGCGTAGACTGTGTCCAAGTCCGATCCCAACTTGGGCGCCATGGCCGTGAAGTCGACCGACGGCATGGCGCGGTCTTCCAGCCGCTCAAGGCTTAGGCGAGTCGCCCTGTCGATGCCCAATTCGCGGCGTCGACGCTGCTTGCGGTTGTTCGTGGACGGGGCGGCCAAAAACTGAGTGAGTGATTGAATCATGGTCGGTTTCTCCCAGCTCGCGATCAAAAGTGCTCTTCAGCGGAAGGC
>JBGQCZ010000024.1:0-17231 GCA_041495645.1 Gemmataceae bacterium
CTCAGGCCCGGTCGAGGCCCACCATATTGTGCCGGAACGGTGGGCCTCGACCGGGCCTGAGAGCCCGGTCTCGACCCACCCTACAAGTCTCATCCCAGCGTCCAACCCTTTCGATATTCCCTGCCGAGCAAATGTTCGGCTTCGGGACAATTCGTGATCTTCATGGTTTTGGGATCCCATTCGAGGCGTTTGCCGACGCGGTAGGCGATGTTGCCCAGGTGGTTTGCTTCGGTGAGCAGACCGCTGTAGCTGAAGGGACACGTCGTGGGTTCGCCGGTCTTGCAGGCGTGCAGCCATTCGGCGTGATGGCCGATGGAATCGGGAATGCTCTTCACCGATGGTTTGAACGGGGCGGCTTTCATGTCCGCCAGCAGCGTGTGTTTGAAATAGTCCGAAAGCAACATGCCCTGCGAGCCGACGAAGAGCACTCCGCTATCCCATTGCGGGATTTTCTTCTCGGTCCAAATCTCCGGCTTCATTTCGCCCTGATGCCACGACACTTTCACGGGCGGCATGTCGCCGCGCGAGCCGTAGTGGAAGGTGGCGGACATGGTGGCGGGGGCGATTTCCGGGTGCGGCGGCGGGCCGGAGGCTTCGACCGCGCGCGGCGCATCGAGTTTGAGCGCCCAGAACGGCAGGTCGATCCAGTGAGCGCCGAGATCGGACATGGTCCCGCCGCCAAAGTCCCACCAGCGATACCACTTCGGGCCGGGGAAATAGATGGAATGGAACGGCCGTTGCGGGGCCGGGCCCAGCCATAGGTCCCAATCGAGCGAACGCGGCGGAACCACTTCGTCCTTCGGCCGATCATAACTCCAAACGATGTCCTTGTGTTTCTTCGCGGCCTCCTCGCTTTGCCAACCCCATGCCCGCGAAACCCACACGTGCGCTTCGGTGACGGCGCCGATCACTCCGCCCTGCACCAGTTCCACCACGCGGCGATAGTTGTCGCCGGCGTGCATTTGCGTGCCCATCTGCGTGGCGACGCCCGCGTCCTTTGCGGCGGCCATGATGAGTCGGGCTTCCTTCAGATTGTGCGTGAGCGGCTTTTCGCAATAGACGTGCTTCTTGCGCTTCAGCGCCGGCAGCGTGGCGAAGGCGTGGGTGTGCTCGGTGCTGCTGACCACCACGGCGTCGAACTCGCTGTCTTTCAATTCGTCGTACATCTTGCGGAAATCGCGGAACTTCTTGGCTAGCGGAGCTTTCACCAAGGCGGAAAGCAGATTCGCTTCGTTCACATCGCACAGGGCGACGATGTTCTCGCTCGACACGTCTTTCATGTTCGACGCGCCGCGGCCGCCGCAGCCGATGACGGCGAGATTCAGTTTGCTGTTTGGCTCGCGCGAGCGGATGAACGACGGTGCTCCGATAATGGCCGCACCGCTGGCGGCTGCGCTGCTCAAGAACCGGCGACGGCTTAGCTTCTTGGCCATGTTTGTCCCCTGTCTATCGTGTGGCGGGAGAGTTTCATCAAGCGCAGATATGGTAACCGATCGAGAGCCGCAAGACAAAATGAATCGTCAGCGTCTCGGCCGCGAAAAAAAAGCTACGGTTTCAAAAATCCGCGCTGGCGCGACGGAGAATTCCGCGCGCCGACCGGTTTATCGCCCGGTTGCGTCGGTGTACACGCGCTCGGAGGGACGGTTCCGCGCCGCGAACCCAAGGATTCCAGAACAACGGGTGAATCTCATGCTGACGGCCCCCTCACGCATCGACATCGAACAAATCGTCGAAGATTTCCTGCGAACCTGGCGACACCATGGCGGGGCCGATCCCGCCCGGTTCTTGCCCAAACCCACCGACCCGCACTACAACGAGGCGCTCGTCGAGCTGCTTCGCACCGACCTGCGCTTGCAATGGGCGCACGGAAAACGACGGCTCCTGGAAGACTATCGAAGTCGTTTCCCGGACTTGTTCGCCGATCGGTCGCTCCTCGAAAAACTCGCGGCCGAAGAATACGGTCAACGGCTGGAGGCGGGTGAAACGGTTGCCCCACACGATTACGTGAAGCGCTATGGAGTATCGGTCGACGATTGGGTCGAGCCGACGCGAGTAGTTTCGCCGGAATCAATGCCGAGTTCGGGCCCGGCGCCGTTGTCGGAGATCGCCGGCGATCTTTCGGTTTCGATCGAGGAAGTGCGCAAAGTCGAACCGGAATTGGCCAAGCGCTTCGAGCGGGCCGCCAAACGCATGCCTCAGGTCGGCGATCGGTTCTACGACTTCAAATTAATCGGCGAATTGGGGCGGGGCGCGTTTGGCCAAGTGTTCCTTGCATCGCAGCTGGACCTGGCCGACCGATTTGTCGCGGTGAAGATCACGGCCGGTCTTTCCGGCGAACCGCAAAAGCTGGCCCAGTTGCAGCACACCAACATCGTTCCGATCTATTCGGCACACAGCGTCGATGGGCTGCAAGCGGTCGTCATGCCATTTCTCGGTTCGACCACGCTGGCCCAGGTATTGGGCCATTTGCGAGCCGGCGAGGGCCCCATGCCGTCGTCCGGGCGCTACGTGTTGAGCACGCTCAAGCAGCAGCGCACGGCCGCCAAGTCGCAGACGCCGGCGCCGGAGTCGGGCAGCGATCCAACACGCAACCAGTCCATCACGTCGGGGGCGGCGGAAGCGACACACCCGCGGCAATCAAGCTCAGACGTCGTCTTGAAGATGTTCGCGGACATGACCTATGTCGACGCGGTGTTGTGGATCGCGTCGCGGATCGCCGGCGGGCTCGCCCACGCCCACGAACGCGGTATTCTGCATCGCGACTTGAAACCGACCAACATTCTGCTGACCGACGAAGGCCAGCCGATGCTGCTCGATTTCAACCTGGCCGAGGACATGAGTCGGCGTGCGGGGCCCACGCGGGCGCGCTTGGGCGGCACGTTGCCGTACATGTCGCCGGAACAACTTGCGGCCATTACGGGCGCGGAGCGCACCCTCGACGAGCGCAGCGATCTTTACTCGCTCGGAATCGTTCTATTCGAGTTGCTGACCGGGCGTTTTCCGTTCGCGGCGGCTCGCACGGCGTCGCCGACCAACTTCGAAGACATGCTGGCTAACCGGATCGCCGGCGCGCCGTCCCTTCGGCAATTCAACAGCGCCGTAAGCCCGGCCGTGGATGCGATCGTCCACAAACTGCTCGCGCCCGATCCAGAATGGCGCTACAGTCTGGCAAGCGATCTCCAGGAGGACCTGGAGCGTCAATTGGCCGACAAACATTTGCTGCACGCGCCGGAGCCGTCGGCCCGCGAGCGCTGGGGAAAATGGCGGCGGCGCAATCCACGACTGGCCACGGCGTTGTTCGTGGGACTGGCGGCGACGATTTTTTTCATCGTGCCGGCAACCGTGGGGGCCATACGCATGAAGCAATCAGCGGATGATAAGCGGCTAGTTGAAACGAAAAAAACGGAAAATTTGCGGCTGACCGAGACAAAAGAGGCGGAGGATTTGCTGGCACTCACGAAAACTGAATACCTCGAAGCTCACTCGCGCCTCACGACGCGAAACGACCGAAATCTCCTACAAGGAGGATTGGACCGTGCGCGGGAAATCCTGAATCGCTACGGCATTGGCGACAACGATGCCTGGACCGAGCAAACGAGCGTGGCGCGCCTATCCGAAGAGGAACGAAAGGAACTTCGCGTGATGGTGGGCGATATGCTGCTGCTTTCAACTCGTGGAGAATACCTGCTGGCCGAAGACGCAAAAGCGAAAGAACCTGAGCGCTTGAAATCGGCGCAGCATTGGAATGATGTAGCGAAGAGCTTTTTCGGGGCCGATGGTGCGCCGCGCTCAATCTGGAAGCAGCAGGCGGACCTCTTCAAGGCTGCTGGGAACGAGGCGCGTGCGAACGAAAACAGGGCCATTTTCCAGCGCCAAGTTTCACGTTCCGATTTCGATCAATATTCCGAGGCGGCCGATCTCGCGGCGGCGGGCGACTACAAGGAAGCATTGGCCAAGATCGAACCCGTGACCCGTCGCAATCCCAAGTATTTCGCCGCTTGGTTCGTCCAAGGGAACTGCCAATCAGAATTGGACAGATTCGCCGACGCGGTGGCCAGCTACACGGCGTGTATCGTTTCTCAGGAGCGTGCGCCGGCCCCCTATGTGTATCGGGGAATTGCGAGGATGCAGTTGAGGGACCCGCGAAAGGCCGAAATGGACTTCACACGTGCGCTTGAGCTTCAGCCAGACAATGTTGAAGCCCGGGTAAACCGGGGAATCGCTCGGTTTGAACTGAAAATGTACGACAACGCCGACAGCGATCTGACGGCCTCCCTGGAATTCGCTGATGTTCCCACACGCGTCTGGTTCATTCGCGCGATGGTCCGCCGTGCGGCGGGCGATGCAGCGAGGGCGGAAACGGACTACGCGGAAGGGTTGCGGCGGATACCCAGCGACAGTCTCAGCTGGGCGGCGCGCGGAAGGGAGCGCCAGCAAAAAGACCCTAAAGGTGCTCTCGACGACTACAACGAATCGCTAAAGCAAAACCCGCGCCAACGCCACGCCCTGATAAACAAAGTCAATGTACTCGCTGAAAAGCTCAAGCAGCCCGAGGAGGCCATCAAGGTCCTCAATCGCATGGCGGAGCTATTCCCGGAGGACCCGGATGTGTTCGGATCGCGCGGGGTGATCCTGGCCCGTTTGGGAAAGGTTGAAGAAGCAAGAAAGGATGCTCAGCACTGCCTGGTTCAGTCTCGGTCGGCCTTCGTCTGCTTCCAAGTGGCGGGAATCTATGCTCAAGTTTCGAAGCATACCAAGTCGGCGGAGGATCGCGGCTGGGCGCTGCAACTGCTCGGCGTTTCAGTGCGCAAGGGGTTTGACCAGCTGGAGCTGGTCGCCAGCGATCCGGACCTGGATCCGATCCGCAAAGAGCCGGAATTTCGCCGCCTGGCGGAGTTGGCCGCCAACCTAGTCAAAGAAACAGCACCAAAGCGATAAGAAACGACACATGGATCGAGGTTTTTCGCGCGCAAGTGTGGATTGTCGTCATCCATAAAATATTGGTGCACATAACTTTATGGACTGCTATCAAAACCACTGGCATAGGTCAAACGCGCGCCACGAATTGAGGTAACGGAACGAAAAATGACGTGTAAGCAGAAAAAAATGGCGGTTCAGCCGACCCGATCGGGTTTCTCTTTTTACATCGCATTAGGATGCGTTTCGCCCCGTGCAACAAACTTGGCCCCCCAAAACGAAGTCCCGCCTTCGTAACACGCCATGAAGAAGCACAATCCCGTTCCTCTAGCCGTGGAAAGGCTTGAGGATCGTGCGGTTCCCGCCACTTTCGGCGTGCCGTGGCTCGACGGCTCGAATCTCACCCTGAGTTTCGCGCCCGATGGCACGGCCACATTCGATGGCGCAAGCAATCTGTCGCAGACGCTAACTCCGCTTGGCCTCAACGCGGCCAAATTGGAGATTCTGCGGGCCTTCCAGACGTGGGCTTCGCAGGCCAATGTCAATATCGGCGTGGCCGCCGACGGCGGGCAAGCGTTTGGCTCGAATGGAGCGATTCAAGGCGACCAGCGCTTCGGTGATATTCGCCTCTTCGCTCAATCGCTCGGCTCCAATCAACTGGCGGAAACCTCTCCCTTCAACATTCTCGGCGGCACCAACGCCGGCGACATAACGCTGAATTCGGACGGATCATTTTCGATTGGCGGGCAGAGCGGCACGTTCGACTTGTACAGTCTCGTGTTGCAGGAAGCGGGCCACACGCTCGGCATCGGCAACAGCGATGACCCAAATTCAGCGATGTACGAAGTGTACGGCGGGGTGCGCACGGGCTTGACCTCCGGCGACATCTCTGAACTTCAGGGACTTTACGGCGCTCGCATTCCGGATCGTTATGAGGGACTTCTTGGCAACGACTCGCCGCTGCTTGCCACGTTGATTGGCAGCACGGCCGATGCGGAACTCACCACCCGGCAGGACGTGGATTGCTATCGTTTCATCGCCACATCAAGCAACGCCACGGTTCAACTCCAAGTTTCCGGCCACAGCTTGATGACGGGCCGGGTTACGGTCCTGAACGCCAGCGGCCAGATCGTCGCCACGGCGACCGCCGCCGATCCGTTGCACAACGACATTACCTTGAATCTGTCCGGCCTGCGCCTGCTCAACACTTATGTCATTCGCGTGGACAGCCCGCGCGGCGATGAGTTCGACATCGGTTCCTACCGGCTCAACTACCAGGCCTCCGGATTGACCGGGTTCCTGGTTTCGACAACTGTCGGTCTCTTGACCGGCACCTCCGGCCCGTTGAATACCTCGACGCTACAGAACTTTGGCGATGACCGCGGCAGCAACGATTCGATTCAAAAGTCCACTCCGGTTACTCAGCAAGTGCTTCTCGCGGGCCCGCGTTACGACGCGAATTTCCGCGCGGTAACTTCGTCTTCCACGGACGTAGATTTCTATCGCATCACCGCACCGGCGCTCGACGTGTTGAACAACTCGGGCCAGATGCAGATGCTCGTCACCGTTTTTGGCCTGAACGGCTCAGGCATTGATCCGCGGCTCAAGGTTTACGATCAGAATCAGAAACCTGTGGCGGCCCGCGTGTTGACCAACAACGACGGCTCGTTCACGGTTCAGGTTGACCGCGTGTTAGCCAATCAAAGCTACTTCCTGCGAATTTCCGGCGACAGCGGCTCGACGGGAGAATACGAAGCGGCCGTGAACTTCCGAACCGAAACCGTGCTGATGGACACGGCAACGAGCGGAACTCTTTCGGCGGCCGCATCCCAGTCGGCCCCGCTTTATCTCACCTGTAAGGATCAACTGTTCCATTTCGCCTTGTCCGCGAATTCCACGGCCGGCAATGAATTCGTGCAGATGAACATCTACGACGCTAACCAGTGCCTTGTGTTTACGCTGAATGCGGCTGCGGGCGACACCGTAAGCGATGATGTGTTTCTTGCCGAAGGCGTCTACACGATTGGCTTCACGGCCGTGGCTTCTAAAGGCGTGTTAGCGTCGCCGATCGACTACTCCTTGGGCGTAGCCGGTCTAACGGACCCGGTTGTATCGTCGACCCAGCCGACGACTGCCCCTTCGGGCGGCTCGGCGTCATCTGGTGCGTCATCCGGCTCCACGACAACTTCTAGCAGTGGTTCGCCCTATACCACGTCCAGCTCGCCGCCGCCCAGCGATCCAGGCTGGTATTGATCCATTCAACAGTCGCGTGCTTCCGTCGCAGTCAACTTTCTCTCGGCCATCTTGAAGAGTCCCTCTGGTTCTCGATTTGAAGTCGCGGATTCGCATAACCACTTCTTGAATTGCAACCGTCTCCGGCAATCTCTATCTTGCTGGCTTTGTGATCCGACATAGGATATTCCGGTCGCATCACTGACTTGCACCAATCCGGAGTTTCTATCATGGCACGTCGCCGACGCAAAAATGGCCCCAGCCTTGCCAGTATTTTTACTCAGTATTTTCTCGACCACCCCGACTGGTTGAATGCCGGAAAAAACGAAATCGTCATCAAGCAATTCACGATTGACCATCCCAGCCTGGAGGTTGACAAGAGGGTCAAGCAGGCGATGTACAACGTGAAATCGCGCATGAACAAGGGTGAAGTGGGCCTCAAACGGCGGAAACAAAGCAAGATGGCGGCGCGCCAACTGGTAGCCGCCGCGGGCCGCAGCGATCGGCCGCTGGCCCCGCTGGCGATGCTGGAGGAACAAATCGACGATTGCATGATTCTGGCCAAGCAAATCGGCCGGGAGCGGATGGATCACGTGCTCCATGCCCTTCACAGCGCTCGCAATGCAGTAGTTGTCATGCTCGAAAGTTAGAGTCGCGGCTTGGCGAATTGGAGAATGCGACTCTCATGATTGAGACCGGAGGCGGTGTTAGAGGTTTGAGCCAATTGTCAACAACGGACCACAAACCATGAAACGAATGGCGCGCAGTTTGTCATTGGTTATTGCAGTGACGTTATTCGCGTTTCTGCTCATTCTCGTCCCGGCCGCCCTGGCCCAAAAACGCCACGTTAGCGGGCTGATTTGGACCGAACCGCCGGTAGTGACGCCCAGCGAAAACAACGGCCCGCCCTCGGACGCTATCGTATTGTTTGACGGCAAAAACTTTGACGCCTGGAAGGGCGCGGACAAGTTCACCGTGGATGCGGACGGTGGATTCACCGCCAAAGGCCTGATCGAAACGAAGCAGGGATTTGGCGACTGCCAATTGCACGTCGAGTTTGCCTCGCCGAATCCGCCCAAGGGCAGGGATCAAGGCCGGGGCAACAATGGCATCGGACTCATGGGCGCTCGTTACGAAATCCAGGTGCTCGATTCGTATCAGAACAAGACGTATTTCGAGGGCCAGGCCGCTTCCGTTTACAATCAGCGACCGCCGATGGTAAATTCATCGCGCAAACCCGGCGAGTGGCAGACATACGACATCGCCTTCACCGCGCCGCGTTTCGATGACGACGGAAAGCTCCTCAAGCCGGCATTCGTAACCGTCTTTCACAATGGCCTGTTGGTGCAGAACCATACGGAAATTCAGGGCAGTACGTTTTACGATCGCCCTCCGAAGTACGAAAAACACCCCGAGAAACTGCCATTAGTGTTGATGTACCACAACGATCCGGTGCGCTTCCGAAACATTTGGATTCGCGAGTTCAAAGAGATGGTAGGAAGACGCACGGGAGACAAGTGACGGTTTTCATCGCATGAGGACTCTATTCATGCCGGCCCATCGAACCATCATTCCGCTTTTGGCCATGACTCTTTCATTACCTCAAGCCGCGTTGGCGGAAGACGATCCTGCCACGGCCATGGTTTCGTTGAAAAAGGGCGATTCGATCATCTTCTTCGGCGACTCATTGACCGAGTTGGCCGGCCGCGAAGCGCCCAAGGAGCACGTGACTAAGGGCTATGTCCGCATCGTGCGCGAGAAACTCCAGGAATCGCACAAGGACCTCGATCTCAAGGTGGATTGGGTGGCGACCGGCGGGCACACGGTTCCCGATTTGCTCAAACGCCTGGACCGGGACGTAATCGCCAAGAAGCCGACAATCGTCTTCATTCAAATTGGTTGTAACGATGCCCGGCGAATTCCCAAGGCTACTTTCAAGGCCGGGTTGGAAGAACTCATCGACAAGCTGCAAAAAGCCGGTATCCAGGTCATTCAGTGTTCGCTCACGAGCGTCGGTGAAAAGCACGACGGCACTAACAGGGACGATCTAAAGCTCGACGAGTTCGCGGCAATTGAGCGCGAAGTGGCGAAGGCGAAGAACGTGCCCCTCAACGATTTGCGCAAGGCATTCGTCGATCACTGGAAAAAACACAACCCCGACAACAAACCGAGCGGCATCCTGACCTACGACGGCAACCACTTCAACCAGACGGGCCACGACTTCGTTGCCGAACAAATGCTCAAGAAGCTCAAATAATTCCCGATTACGTTTCGCGCTCGCTCACCCCACGCGGCGACAATGTTCTCAAGACGAACGGCATGAGAACCTCGACTCTAATGCTGCTCTTGCTGTGTGTCGGTCCGCTTTATGGCGCTGAGCCGGCAGCGACCGGCCCAGCCGCTGAGAATCGCTTTCCGCCGCTGCAATTGCCCACCGGCTTCAAAGCCACGCTCTACGCTTGCGATCCGATGATCGAATACCCGTCGGTGATTGCAGCTGGACCGCGCGCCGGATCACTTTATGTGGCCATCGACTACATGACTGGCCTCGGAATCGGTCTGGAACGGCGCGATGAGATTCGCCTGCTCGAAGACACCGATGGCGACGGCTACGCCGACAAGTCGACTGTCTTTGCCACCGGTTTCAATTCGATCCAGGGCCTGGCCTATCATCGCGGCACGGTCTATGTGATGCACGCCCCGTTTCTCACGGCCCTGCGCGATACCAAGGGCACGGGTAAGGCCGATGAACGGCGCGAGTTGCTCGCCGGCCTCGGACTCGCCCCTGAAAAGGACCAGATTCGCCTGCACAACGCGAATGGCGTGGTGGCGGGCCACGATGCGTGGCTGTACCTGGCGCTCGGCGATCACGGCTGCGATGTGAAACGGCCGGAAGGCGATCGCCTCGTGCTGAACGGCGGTGGAATCTTGCGTTGCCGGCCCGACGGCCGCGACTTGCATATCTTCGCAACCGGCCTGCGCAACATCTACGACGTGGCCCTCGACGAGGACCTCAATGTCTTCGTGCGCGACAACGAAAACGACGGCGGGGACTACAAGATTCGCGTCTGCCACAGTTTCTTCGGCGCCGATCACGGCTACCCATACCTCTACTTTGAACGGCCGCATGAAGCGCTCGCGCCGTTGGCCGATCTCGGCCTTGGTTCGTCGGCAGGCGGCGTATGTTATCTCGAAAGGCAATTTCCGCCCGAATATCGCGGCAATCTGTTCTTCTGCGAATGGGGCCGAGCGGTGGTGCGTTACCCGTTGAAACGCTCCGGGGCGTCGTTCGCGACGCCGAAGGAAATCGATTTCGCCGCCGGCGATCCCAAGGACCCGTACGGTTTCAAGCCGACGGATTTGGTCGTCGATCGCGACGGCTCGCTGTTCGTTTCCGATTGGGCCGACGGTCAGCGCCCGAAACGCGGCCGCGGGCGCATCTATCGGATCAGCTTCACCGGTCGGAAGGACGAGGAGACAAGGGGGCAAGGGGACAAAGAGAAGGACCCGATCAAGGGTCTCGATTCGGAAAGTTATTTCGAACGCTGCGAGGCACAGGAAGCGATTGAACGACGAGGCAAGGACGGTCTGACCCTTGTCGATGCGGCCCTTGAAAAGAACCAGCTCGGCGTGCGCGGACGATTGCACGCCATTTGGATCGTCGCCCGACTCGATGGTCCGGCTGCGGTGGAGCGATTGCTTGGGTTGGCGAAATCTGATCCCGATCCGCGCGTGCAGGCGCAGGCGATTCGTGCCCTCGCCGATTTGACAGACCCCGTGCTCGTACGTCATCGCCTCCAAGCAGGCGGGGGTGAATTACTCTTTGCGCGCCGAGTTGCGGATATCGCCGTCGGCCGTGATCCGCGCGTCATGCTCGAAGCCATTATTGTCATGGGCCGCTTGCACTGGTTCAACGCACCGGAATGGCTGCAAAAGAACGTCCGGCAGCCCGATTCCGCTTTGTCGCATGCGGCCCAATGGACGTTACGGCAGCCGGGCATCTGGTTGTCCGTGAAAAAACTCCTCGGTGAGCCTAACGCGGAGCCGCTGCGCGTTATCGCCCTGCGAGCCGTATCAGGGCAGTATGATTCGGGGCTGGTCGACGAGTTGATTTTCCGGCTACAAGCGACGACCGAACCCTCGCGCCGCCGCGAGTATGCCGACGCTCTTACGCGTGTGTGGAAGAAGCCGGCGACACCTTGGGTTTATTGGGGCTTTCGCCCGCCGGCACGACCAGCCAGCAGCGTAGCCTGGGAGCGGACCGAAGCAATCGAAAAAGCGCTCAACGACGCTCTGGATTACGCGGATGCGTCGGTCCGGACTGATCTCTTGCGTTTCATGCTGCGTGAAAAAATCTCGGCGCCAACGGCGACGCTTGCGAAGTTGCTCGACGCCGAACGGAAGCCTGAAATCGCAACGACCTTACTAAACATGCTGGCGGATCGACCCGGACGCGAACGTGGTTCACTGTTGCAGACCGTCATTCGCGATCAAAAACAATCCGTCCCCAATCGGTTATTGGCGGTATCGCTGTTTCTCCGAGACCTTGACGCCAAGAGCGAAGAATCCATTTTGGATGTCGCGTTAAGGGTTGAGGACGGTCCCGTTCTCGCTGAGCTGCTGCGGGCGGCCGGCAAGCGCAAACTCAAGCAAAGTTCGTTGATTCTCTTGCGCAATCTGAAATCTACGGATGCGGAAGTGCGGGCCGCGGCCGTTGGGGCGATCGGAGAACTCGAATTGCGCGAAGCGCAAGACCCGATTCGCGCTCTGCTCAAGGATCCGGAGGCACGCGTACGCAGCGCGGCGGCGGAAGCCGCTGGCAAGTCGGCGATTCGGGCAGCCGCCGACCAACTCATCAAGCTGGTGCGCGATCCCGATGCCGGAGTGCGGCGTTCGAGCCTGGAAGCGTTGCACCGGCTGCGCGAACCGCGTGCCCGGCCCGCCGCCGTGGCCGCGCTTGCCGATCCCGATGCCGCCGTCGCGGCGCTCAAATACCTTGCCGATCTGGGCGGGCCGGAGCATGCGGAAGCTCTTACGCACTTGGTGAAGCGTCAGCCCTCCGTGGATGTTTTGGCCGGAGCGGCCCGCGCTCTCTCCAATTGGCGAGACCGCGACAAGACGACAGATGACGAATGGCGTCAACTCGATCGGGCGATTGCCAACATCCACGGCAATGGAGGGTCGCTGCTGGTGTGGCAGGTTGCGGGGCCAATGTCGCTCGATACCGCCGCCGAGCAAACACAGAAGATCGGCAACGGACGGATGCTTCCGGTCACCGCCCGGTCTGCTGGCGACTGGCGTTCACTCCTCGCCACGGGGAGCGATGCCCGAGCCGCGCCGGGCACATCAACCAAGACCGCCGGCACCTGGCTCGCCTGTTGCGAAATCTCCGCTTCCGGGCCGGTGGAGTTCTTTACGTCCGGCTCGGGAATCGCGACGATCTACGTCGATGGCCGGCCTCTGTATCAGCGCGACAAACCCGGAGACCCCGGCGCATCGCCGGATCGGTTCGATGGGACGTTGGGAAAGTTCGGCAGTCGGGTTCTCGTGAAGCTCACTGTCAGCGACGGGCCGGCTGAGTTTCAACTTCGCTTTCGCCGCAAGAGTGCCGCCGCCGATCACGAGCGATTAACCCAGTCCGCCCTGACACGGACCGGCAATGCGGAACGCGGTCGCCAAATCTTCCTGAATGCCGAGAAATCGCAGTGCATCAAATGCCATCGCCTCGGTGAGCAAGGCGAGCGCGTCGGCCCGGAGTTGACCGGCCTCGGCAGCAGGTTTTCAAAGGTCTACATCATTGAATCGATTCTTGAACCAAGCCGAACTATTTCGCCGAGCTTCGAGACGATGGTTGTCTTGTTGAAGAACGGCAAGAGCATCAGCGGAGTAAACGTTGCCGAAACCGAAGCCGCGATTACGCTCGTCGATAATCAAGCGGCGAAGCACGCCATCGCGAAGATGGACATCGAAGAACGCCGCAAGGAGACCGTGAGCACGATGCCGGAAGGGCTGGAGAAGAAACTCACGGACGACGAATTCGTGGACCTGATTGCGTTTCTCGCGAGCTTGAAGGACACGCGCGGCCGATGACAGCCAGTCAGAATCACGGGAATTGACCGGAATGGCGCCGGCGAGCGCGAGACGCACCCGGTTGGAACAGTGCTATCAACCTTCGTTTCTTATTGACACACCTCTCGATACCCGCTCTTTCCCGGCCGGTTTTGGACTTCGTATCTCCCCGGGCGCTGCGCGAGTGACCACTCGGCGCACGGGGAGCCGATCCCGAAGGCGTGAACGCGTTCCAACGCGAAATCGTAGAATTGTCCCGGAAGCGCGAAGCAACCTTCTGGGATGTTGTGATGTCTTCCCTACGTTTGGCCGTTCTCATTTCCGGCTCCGGTACCACGCTGCAAAACTTCATCGATCAAGTTGCCGACGGATTGCTGCCGGCGCGCATCGTGCAGGTGATTTCGAGCCGCGAAGATGCGTTTGGCGTGGAGCGAGCGCGAAAGGCCGGGCTGCCGGTCGCGGTGGTGAGCCGCAAGGAATGCGCTACGACGGCTGAGTTTGGTGAGCGCATCTTCGAACTTCTTCGCAAATCACAAGCCGACCTCGTCTGCCTGGCCGGCTTTTTGCACCTGTTGCCGATCCCGGATGACTTTCGCCACCGGGTGATGAACATTCACCCGGCGCTGTTGCCGGCGTTTGGCGGGAAGGGCATGTACGGGCATCGCGTGCACGAAGCGGTGCTCGAGTCCGGCGTGAAGGTGAGCGGCTGCACGGTTCACTTTGCCGACAACGAATACGACCACGGCCCGATCATCATTCAGCGAACGATTCCGATCTTGGATGGCGACACGCCGGAATCCGTAGCTTTTCGTGTGTTCGAGCAGGAATGCGAGGCGTATCCGGAAGCCATTCGGTTCTTCGCCGAGGGCAGGTTGCAGGTGGAGAGCCGGCGAGTGAAGATTCGATCGGAACAATCACATTCGGAACCACCCGTTCCCGAAGACAAGTAATCAATTCCAGAACGGCTCGACCTCGGACCAAAACTGCTTGTGAGCTTCACCAAACGCCGTGAGGGCGTCATCGAGTTTCTGTCGCAGATCGGGCGGAAATTGTCCGCCTTCCATTCGCTGGCGCATGATCACCACGGCAGCGGCCCATTTCGCGTTCGAAGACTCCAAGAGCGACCGATGTTTACGCATTCGGCTGCGTTCCCAACTCGACGGCTGTGGGAAGGCGTGTAACTCGTCGCGCAGGCGACTGAGTGTCTCGGTCTCGGTCTTCAGCGATTCCATCGCGGCGACCGCGTCGGCATAGTCAACGGCATTCGAGACCTTTCCCGTCGCGCGCTGAGCCGCGAAGATCGCTCCCTTGACGCAGGTCTCATGGCTGCGGGCGGCCGAGCTTCGGCATCCGATCAGCGACATCAGTCCGATGCTCAATAGAACCGTTGCCCAACGCATTGGTAAGGTCCCGGAAGTTTCTCAACGGGATTATGCTACTCCGGCAACCGGAATAGTTTTCGGAGCGCCTCGAGCAAGTTGCCGCCGTGGCCGTCGTGAGCGGCTTCGTCCAAGGTGCTGATTGGTCCATGCAGAATCTGCTTTTGCAGCAGGTGAAAGGCCTTTTCGAGATAGCGGCGATCGTCGTCGGTAAGCCGGCCGTTCATTTTGGCCATGACCTGTGCGACAATTGCCTGGCGCTTGGCGTCGCAATCCTGCGTGAGCCGGGCGACGAGCGGGCCGTGCCGTCGCCGCGACCAGTCCTTCAAAAACTTGCGCAATTCTTGCTCGACAATCGCTTCCGCCGGCGCCACGTGTTCCAATCGCTCGGCTAGCGTCTTTTCGCGGATGTTCTTCAGATCGTCGATATTGAACAGGCAAGTGCGGTCGCCGTCGTGGATGCGTGGGTCGAAATCGCGGGGCACGGCGATGTCCAGCACGACCACCGTCCCGCCCGACCGCCGGACCAGAATCTGGTCCCAGCGCCGCCGTGGCATGATCGGCTCCGGCGCGCCGGTGGTGCTGAGCACGATATCGGCTTTCACGCAGGCATCGTCAAGTTGATCCCACGCCACCGCCGCCCCATTGCATTCGGATGCGATTGCCTTGGCTTTCTCCGGGCTGCGATTTGCGACCAGGATTCCCTTCGGTTTCAGGTTCATCAAGTGCCGCAACGTCAGCGTGCCCATCTTGCCGGCCCCGATCACGAGCACGGTCTTGTCGTCGAAACGGGTAAAGACTTCTTTCACGTAATCGACGGCGACGCTGGAGACCGATACGTGACCGCGCGAAATGCCAGTCTCGTGGCGCACGCGCTTGGAGACGGCGAAAGAATGCTGGAACAGGCCATTCAGAATCGGCCCGCATGCACCACGGGAATGGGCGCGTTCGTAAGCGCGTTTCACTTGCCCGGCGATCTGCGCCTCGCCCACAACGAGGCTGTCGAGGCTTGCTCCCACCCGAAAGAGGTGCCGCACCGCTTCGTCGCTCGCGTGGTGGACCAAATGCGGCGCGATTTGCGCCGCGGGAACGCCGTGAAAGGCGCTTAAGAACTCGCCAACGTCGCGGGCCTCAAGTGGGGCCTCGCAGGCAGGCCGAGCCAGATACAGTTCCACGCGATTGCAGGTGCTGATGATGACGGCTTCGCTCTCAAAGCGGGCCGCCAGTTCGTCCAGGGCTCGATCTAGCTTGGCGTCGTCGAATGCCAATCGTTCGCGGATTTCCACCGGCGTCGAACGGAAGTTGCAGCCGATCATGAGAAGATTCATGGCCGGCCCCCCGCCGCGACGGGATGCGATGCGGCCAACGTGACCACCATGAGACCAAACGCCGCAATCGTCAACACTGCTAACCGGCGGTTCGACGAATGGGCGAAATAGCGCAAATAGATCAGTACCAGGAATGCCAGCCATAAACCACCCGTGCCAAGAACTTTCGGCGCCGTCCACGCCTGTTCCGGTCGCTGGGCCAGCAACACGACGCCGAGCAACAATCCCGCCGTGAGCATCGGAAACGCCCAGACGATCGCTCGCCGATTCATCTGGGCCAGGCGCTCCAAACTCGGAAGACGCAGTCCTTTTCCGGGAGTCGCCTTCGCCTTCAGGCGAAAAGTTTGCACCAGGTACATGACGCTCGCCACGCAGGCCACGCTAACGCCGATGGCGGCCAGTAGCAGCAAACTGCCGTGGACTGCACCCCAAAAGTTCTCGCCGGTAAACCAGCGCGACGATTCTTCGGCCGCCGCCGGGTAGATTCCAGAAAGCAAGACCAGAATCAGAACAATCGGAAGAACAAAAAGTGCCCAGGCCTGCCGGTAATGGTGCAACGCGCCGTAGAGATAGAAGACCGCTACAACCCAGGCGAGCAGCAACAGCGAACCCGAAGGCGTCGCGACTTGCGGCTGTTGGAAGAGCAAATACAGTGTGTGGGCCAGCAGACCGGCGGATCCAAACGCCAGACCGATCCATCGCGCCCAAGAATTTGGCCGCA
Organism: Gemmataceae bacterium; assembly: GCA_041495645.1. GTDB lineage: Bacteria > Planctomycetota > Planctomycetia > Gemmatales > Gemmataceae > JBGQCZ01. The sequence continues at coordinate 16,647 of JBGQCZ010000024.1, forward strand.
ATAGTTGGACCAATTCCAGCGCCAGGGCCACGGCGTAGCTGGCCCCGAAGCAGAAACGGGTAACATGCTGGAAGAAGGATTCCATGATTTGGCCCCCGAAACACCGGGGTAACGCATTTGCAGCGGCGGGTTTTCCCCGGCCAAAGGGGCTAAGTGATATTCTATCAAACCGCTGGAAGCCGGTCCCTAGAGGTTTCCGGCGGCGGAATTCGTCCGACGCGGTCGCACCTTGGCTCTTATTTAAGCGCCGTATTTGGCCAACCGGCCGGCGTGGGCCATCGCCAGCGTCATCAAGTGTTTTGCCTCAAAATGACCGAGTCCACCGAGGAGACAAGCTCGTTCACTGTATTCCTTCGTTGCGTCGGTTCGTACGTTTCGGCCCCACAGCAGCGTCGGCACCGGGTGCCAGCTATGGCTCTTCATCTTGCTGGGCGTGCTATGATCGCCGGTCACGATCAGTACGTCGGGCTTCAGACTCATGATTACCGGAATGGCCGCGTCCAGTTCCTCGATTCGCTTCACCTTGGCCGGGAAGTCTCCGTCCTCGCCGGTCTTGTCGGTGTACTTGAAGTGGACGAAGAAAAA
>JBGQCZ010000025.1:0-17149 GCA_041495645.1 Gemmataceae bacterium
CGCTCGCCTTCGAGCGTTCGTCGCACCGATTTCCACGTGAATCCGTCGTCGCCGGCGCGGGTGAGGAAATTCAGCGAAGTGGTTCCCGAACCGTCGGGCAAGGTTCCGGCCGAGTCGATGACCCAGCGCTCGCCGTCCCAGGTCCAGGTCGATTCGCCAATGCCGCCTTCGGAATCGAACAACCAGCCGCGGATGAAGCCCGTGGCCGGATCGACGCCGATCACTTGCGTGCCCGAACTCGCGCGCTCGCCGGGTTTCTTGGCGGTGATGCTGTAGCGCGAGATGAGGAACTTCTTGTTTGCGCTCCATTCATACGTTGTGCTGGCCTGCAGCTCGGCGCCTTCACTCGCCCAGGCGCCGACCAACCAGGCCAGATCTTGAACGGTCGCTTGGGCGGAAAGATCATCGTCCCATTCCTTGAGCATGGCGATCAGCCATTTGCCTTCCTGCCGCACGTAGAGCGTGCTATAGCGTGCGGAGTTGGGCGGAGTGTCCTTGGCGGTAACGGTGAAAGTGCCCTCTTCGACCGCGGTGTCTTTGCCGAGGAAGCGGATCGAAGCCGTCTTCGCTTCGACTTTGACCGCTGCGCGCTTGGCGAAGAAGTCCTTGTAAGCCTTGGCCAGGGCCGCCCGGCCATGGACGGGATCTTTGCCTTCATCGGCGTATTCGCCGTCTTCGGTCCAGAAGGCGGCAAGGGCATCGGCGTCGCCTTTCTCGAAGGCCTTGGCCAACGACTGGGAAATTTCTCGAATGGCCGCGTCGTCGGTCGGACGCGGCGATTCGCCGCCGGCGGGTGTTTTGTTCTGGGCGTAGATGATTCCCACCGCGATCGCGGCACAAAGCCCGATCCCGGCGACGTACGCTAGTTGCCGTCTCATGGATGATTCTCCTCAAAATGGTGCAGAACTTCGAAAATGGGAAGTGGTGCAGATGTAGCCGGCCGCTGCGAGGCCGGACCGGGCTCGCAGAGCCCGGCTACTACGGTGAAGCTGTACCATTACCCGAAAATTCCGAGATTTGAAACACGACTCCAATCGGTCCGAGATTCATGCGGACGGGATTCGATATCGGGCCAATGCGACAGTGACGTTGTCCGCGCCGCCGTTCTTTAAGGCTTTTTCAATCAGAGCCTGACATGCGTCTTGCACGGAGTCCGACTTGCTCAGAATAGCAGCGATGGTTGCATCGTCCACCATGTCCGTCAGTCCATCGGTACACAACAGGACCTGATCGCGATCGGCGAGCGCGACTTCCTGGCAATCCGCTTTGACCTCCGTGCCGCTCCCGCCGACGGAACGAGTCAAGACGTGCCGCGAGTGATGGGTCTTTGCCGCTTCACGACCGATGATCCCGCTCTCCAAGAGTCGTTGAACGACCGTGTGATCGTGAGTCAATTGATCGAGATGGCCGTCGCGATATAAGTAAACGCGCGAATCGCCGACGTGCACCAGAATCATCTCGCGGCCGACGCTGCATGCCAGAGTCATCGTGGTGCCCATGCCGGCCAGGCTCGGGTCGGCGTCCGCCAAATCCTGCAACAGCGTATCGATCTGGCGAACGCGATCCGCCATGCGCTCCATGACCCGTTTGCTCTCCGGCTCGCTGCCCTTCATGATCCAATCCGGCGTCTTCAGAACGAGATTGACCATCATGCTGACCGCAAGCTGACTGGCAACCTCTCCCGAAGCCGCTCCCCCCATGCCGTCCGCCACCAGCATCCCATAGCCCACGTCCTCAAACTGCTTCGGGACGAGTCCCTCCGGCATATTGGTCGCCAGCGTTTGCAGCGACCGATCGAAACGCACGGTCAGGAAGTGGTCCTCGTTGTTGGGACGTACGTTACCCGCATGCGACAGCGCCGCCAGATCCACTTGCACCTGGGACGAGACCGATGCCTCGAATTGTCCCGAAGGCGTGTTGGATAGGGCCGGAAATTCATCGGTGTCATTTTCCTTCGTGTCGTTCATGGCCTTACTCAGCCAGCCGCTGCTCCACCTTGGACCTCTTCAGTTTCTCGATATCCGCGGCGCCCAGTTTCATCGGCGCGATGTCGATCACTACCTTGAGAATCTTGCCGGTGAACTTGTTGTCGCCTTGCTTGTAGTCGTCCGTCACCGGTGTTTCGCCATCCATGCCGACATCCGCGCCTTCGTCCGCCGAAAAGGCCATCGCCTGCGTTCGCTCGATCCGGCCCTCGGCGACTTTTTCGCCATTGACGAAGATCGTGCCCGTGCCGCCCTTACCCAGGCCGCCGATGTCGTAAGAGAATTCGTAGCGGATCGTCGCCTTGCCGGCGGGCAGTGCTTTGGCAGCAGCGACCTTGTAGGCACTGAGGCCCAAAAAATTGTAAGTGTAGGTCGGTTTGCCATCCTTGAGATACAGGCTCCAGCCGCCGAAGCGGCCGGCCTGGGCAAGGATCACGCCGTTCGCTCCGCCCTCGGGGATCTGCACCTCGGCGGTAATCGTATGCGACCGATTCTTGGTGTTAATGAAGACGTTCTCCGTCATCCCGACCATTCCCTCGTAAACCGTGAGCGATGTGCGGCCGCCCATCAGGTCGGGTCGTCCGACGAGTGCGGCGTTCATGCGCTCGGCGGCACGGTCATCAAGAGGCAGCACCTGGTTCTTGACCGCCTCCTTCATGAACAGCTCCTGCAATTCCTTGAGCTTCTCCGGGTGTTGCGCAGCCAGGTCGTTCGCCGAGCTGAAGTCCTCATCGACGTGATAGAGTTCCCAAATGTCCTCGAGAAGCGGCCTCCGCGGTTTGTACTCCCAGGCGGCGCGATGGACCGTATGTGCCAGCCAGCCGTCGTGATAGATGCCCCGGTTTCCAAAGATCTCGAAGTACTGAGTCTTGTGTGTGCTGGCCGCCTTGGCGTCGCCGAAGGTATAGACCATGCTGACGCCTTGGATGGGCGTTTGCGGCGTCCCGTTCACCGACTTGGGCTCGGGCAAGCCGGCCGCTTCAAGGATCGTCGGCGCGACGTCGATGACGTGATGCCACTGCGACCGCACTTCGCCCTTGGCCGTGATCTTCTTGGGCCAATGGGCGACCATGCCGTTGCGGGTGCCGCCATAAGTGCCGGCGACTTGCTTGGTCCAAGTAAACGGCGTGTCCCCCGCCACCGCCCAACCCGCGGCGTAATGGCCGTACGAATTCGGCCCGCCAAGTTCGTCAAGATGTTTGAGGATCTCCTCGACGGTTTCCGGCACGCCGTTGAAATAAGTCATTTCGTTGAACAGACCGTTCATGGTGCCTTCGGCGCTCGCGCCGTTGTCGCCCACGATGTAGAAGACGAGCGTGTTGTCCAGCTGGCCCAAGTCTTCGATGGCCTGAATCAGCCGGCCGACTTCGAAGTCGGCGTATTCGCCGTAGCCGGCGAAGATTTCCATCTGACGGGCAAAGAGCCTCTTCTCGTCGGCATCCAGTTTGTCCCAGTCCTTGATGGCCTCGGGCTTGGGGGCGAGCTTGGTGCCTTCGGGAACGACGCCGAGCTTGATCTGGCGGGCCAGTGTCTCTTCGCGCACTTTGTCCCAACCCTGGTCGAACTTGCCCTTGTACTTGGCGATCCACTCTTTCGGAACGTGGTGCGGCGCGTGCGTGGCGCCGGGCGCGAAGTAGGTGAAGAACGGCTTTTCCGGCGTGAGCGCTTTCTGGAAGCTGGTCCACTTGATCGCCTGGTTGGCCAAGTCGGTCATCAAATGGTATTTCGGATCCTTCGGCACTTCGATCCGGGTCATGTCTTCGTAGATGGCCGGCGACCACTGGTTCGCTTCGCCGCCAATGAAGCCGTAGAACTTGTCGAATCCGGAGCGGGTCGGCCAGCGGTCGGTCGGGCCGCTCGGGCTGACCTCCCAAGCGGCCGTCTCGTGCGACTTGCCGAAGGCGGCGGTGCTGTAGCCGTTGAGCCGAAGCATCTCGGCGAGCGGCGCGACGGCATTGGGGCGCTGCCCGGTCTGGCCCGGGAACGCGGTAGCCGTTTCCGTGATCGAGCCCATGTTGCAAACGTGATGGTTGCGGCCGGAGAGCAACGCGGCGCGCGTCGGCGAGCAGAGCGCCGTCGTGTGGAACTGGTTGTATTTCAGCCCGCCTTTGGCCATCCGTTCCAGCGTGGGCATATGGATCGGTCCGCCAAAAGCGCTGGACTGGCCGAAGCCCATGTCATCGATCAGCACGATCAGCACGTTGGGCGCGCCCGCCGGGGCCTTGACCTCAAATCGCGGCGGCGCCTTGGCATTGCGGGCATCGAGTACGGTGCTGTGTTCAATTTTGGGTTCCGGAATCGGCAAGACCGTGCGGTCCAGGCCCTCGTTCGCAGGCTTGTCCTGGGCGTGCATCGGCGTGGAAACCCGGCCTGAGGCAGCCAGCCAGCCGAGCAGCGCGCCCGCGACAACAAACAATGGCGCGATGAACCCCAGTCGTCTCGTCATGATGTGCTCCCAAGATTGGTCTTCCGAGAAGATGTTCTTCGTCTTGTGTATCATCCGTCGAGTCGAGTGGCATCGTCCGCATGACCGTCTGAAGGCCTCGACATCAATTCCCGTCACGCCAAGATCTCGCGGACGACGGTGCCGTACACATCGGTCAGCCGAAAGTCGCGGCCGGCGTGGCGGTAGGTCAGCTTTTCGTGATTGAGGCCCATGAGGTGCAAAATGGTCGCATGGAAATCGTGGACGTGGACCTTTTTTTCGCCGACCATCGCGCCGATCTCGTCGGAAGTGCCGTAGGCCAACCCGCCCTTGACCCCGCCGCCGGCCAGCCACGAGGAAAACACCGCCGGGTGATGGCCGCGGCCCTTTGGACCGTCGGTGCCGGGGGTGCGGCCGAATTCGGTCGTCCACACCACCAGCGTGTCGTCGAGCATCCCCCGACGCTTCAGGTCCTGGAGCAGCCCGGCGATGGGACGGTCGATCTTCTTCGCCAGGGGGGCGTGCTCATTCATGTCGCCGTGCGCGTCCCAATTGCCCGACGAGCCGGTGTCGATGAGTTCGACGAAACGCACCCCGCGTTCGGCAAGCCGCCGCGCGATCAAGCATTGCCAGGCGAAACTCTTGGTATCGCCGCGATCCAGTCCGTAGAGTCGCAGCGTCTCGTCGCTCTCGCGCGACAGGTCGAACGCCTCCGGCGCTTCGAACTGCATGCGAAAAGCGGTCTCGAACGTGCGAATGCGCGCGGCTAGTTCGCCGTCGTTGCCCTTGCTCTGCAAATGCGATCGGTTCAGGGCGTTCGCAAGTCCGAGCTCCATTTCCTGAAGCGACGCGGTCGCGCTCGATCGCTTCACGTTCGGGATTGGTTCATTGCCGGGGACTACGCGCGTGCCCTGGTGATAGGCGGGCAGGAAGTCGTTGGCCCAAACCTGCGAGCCCGCGTACGGCATGTAAGGGGCTATGACCACGAACGACGGCAAGTTCTGATTGAAGGTTCCGAGGCCGTAACTGAGCCACGAGCCGATGCTGGGCCGCGCCAGGAAGAACGAGCCGGTATGGATCGCCAGCGTCGCCTGGAAATGCTCGTTGTTGTCGGTGTTCATCGAGCGGATCAGGCAGACATCGTCCATGCGCTCGCGGATGTTCGGAAACAGATCGCTGACCAATGTCCCGCACTTGCCGCCGGGGCGAAACGGCCACATCGGCTTGAGCAACGGCCGCTTCTCCAGCGACAATCCGCCGCCGGCGCCCAAGGTCTTGCCATCGGCCTGGAAAAGCTTCGGCTTGTAGTCGAAGGTGTCCATGTGCGAAACGCCGCCGCTGCTGAACAAGAAGATGACGCGCTTGGCCTTCGGCGCGAAGTGCGGCTGCTTGGGCGCGAGCGGATCATCGACCGGCGAGCCGGCGGGCTTGTCCCGGCGGTCCGCGGCCAGCAACTCCGAAACAATCGCCGGCAGCACGAGCGACCCGCCGACGATCGAGCGGAGCACGTGGCGACGGTTGATATTGAAGGAATCACTCATCGTGAGAATCCTTGTTTCGGACACATCCTTCTTGTTACGATTAAAGAGCAGTTCACCACACGTCATGTCCTTGCAACGCCGGAATTCTTGGCAAGCGCCGGGGTGTTGCTGCCGAATCCGATGTGATTCATCATGGTTGCGGAATCTTTACCAGCTCAATGTCCTTCAGCCACACCGTACCGGTGTCGCTGATATCGACCACGACGGCAAGGTCCGTTGGCGCGGACAAGTTGCACTCATAACGCAACTCGAAACTCTTCCAGTTGGTAGTGCCGTTAGCGCGGCCCGAGGTGTCCCGCCGGATCTTGCTGTCCAGCCCGCCGACCAAAAGCTCAACGGTTGCATTGCCCAATTCGTATGGCCCTGTGACCTTTTCCGTTTTCATCTTGAAGCGCAACACGATTGTCGAGCGTTGGACGTTCTGCTTCGGGAGATCGAAGAGTCGAATGTTCGAGAAAGCGACATTGCCTCCGGGTGTCAGACCGGGATGTTGCTTGGCCTCAATGCGCCAGCTGTCCTCTGCGACACTGACAAACCGGTAATTGAGTTCTGTCTGATACGGCCGGTCCGTCTTCGGGTCGAATTTCTTGAGAACCTGGACGTGCAAGGCAGGCCTTGTCTTTTCGGCCCCCGACAGCGGAGTCGCTTTCGCCCGTGCGACCAAGGCACGCCAAACGAGCGCCGGAACCTGAGCGGAGCCTTCGGCATCAAAGCCGACGGTCTTACACTCGGTCTTGACCCGCCGAGTTTCGAGCAGATTCGCCGGCTTCCCCAGAAAGTTGACGATCTGCTCCGACCACGTCTCGGAACTCTTTAGCAGGCTCTCGGCATCGGTCTTGTTGGTCATCGCGGCCTTGAACGAAAGGAAAACGTCGTCCTTGCCTTCGATCGGTTCAAACGTATTCGCAGCGCCGTCGCCTTTGCCCGGAACGATGCTGATCGTTGCTTTGCGGGGAAGCACGCCGAGCGAAGTCTTAAGCGCGTCGTGAAGTGCTTGGGGCGGTTCGCCGCTAACGACCAAGAATGCACTGGCGGGCGTGTTGGCGATGTCAGAGCCGAGCGGTCCTCTGCGGAGACCGCGTTTGCTCGATGACTTGCAGTCCAGCATTTCGCGCACGAGCAGATCGTTGGCATTCGCGTCGTCCGGAATTCGCTCATAACTCGCCAGCAGAATATCGCGGCTTCCAACTACCGCGAAGGCAAATTCCGTATTCCTGCGGCTGACGATCGTGACTTTCTCATCTGCTTGATTCGGCAAATCACGGCAACTCACACCGGGCCTGTTGGCAAGCCCGCTGATTACCAGATCGCGATTCCACAGACCTGAAAGACGCAGGAAATGGCGCGACCGTTTGCCGGCCGGGTCTTCAACAAAGGCATACGACAGCCGCCCGATCGTGCCGCCGCCGATCGATTTGGCCATGTCGGCGATGGGACTGGGATCGCCCGGCATCGACTGGACTATTCCCCACAATGCATCGCTGGTCTCCACCGGCGCGGCCGGGAAACTGTACGAGGCGCAAAACGTCGATTCTTCGGGAAACCAATCCAATCCATCGAGCAAATGAGCATTTCCCGAGCCCTCGAATTTCATTCCCTCCAAAACCTTTCCGATGTCGCGGAGATTGTTGTTAGCGGCCTGCTCGCGGTTCCCGCCCTCGATGCTAGACTGAATGTCCATTTGCGGCCCGCCGTCTGAGGCCGTCGGCCTGAGCTGCACCCCCCAGAGGACCGCCCCAATCAATCCAAGCAACGGCAGCGGGCACACAACGAACAACAGCACCGCGACGACAAGCACTGCGATCCAGGCATGGTTTCGCCTCGGCTGCGCCGCGGGCGCCACGCCCGGCCGCGCTGGATCCAACCGTGGTTTAGGGGCCGCTGCGGGCCGCCGTGCGAGCTGCACAATGAGCAGAACCACACCCAAAACAAGCGCCAACGAGCCGACGACCAAACCCAACGGTACGAGAGTCAACCCCGGAGAACCGGCCTGCGGTTCACCCGGGCCAACGGCGGGGACAAAGCTAAACCGGATGACAATTACACTAACGGCCACGAGAATCAGGGGCGCGACAATCAACAGGATTGGCAGCACTAATGATGGCTTCGCCGGTCGCGTTGTCGGCGCGCTCGGCGGTCGCGGCGGTTCTACGCGCTGCGGCATGGCGACTGGCGACGGCAGCTGCAGGTGGGCCAAATTCTGGCCGAGCAAGCCCGCCACTTCCGACGCGGTTTGGAAACGATCCTTTGCGTCCTTGGCCATCAGCTTGTCGACGATCGCGACTAACCATTCGGGGATGTCGGGATTCAGGTCGCGGATCGGCCACGGCGTTTCATCGCATACTTTCTTCAATACCGCCATGCTCGAACTGGCGCGGAACGGGGCGTAGCCCGTACACATCGCGTAGAGCACGCCGCCGAGGCTGAACAAATCGGCGCGATGATCGACGGTCTTGCCGTTGGCCTGCTCCGGCGACATGTATTGGGGCGTGCCGGCGACGATTCCGCTCCGCGTCACGCGGGCGTCGTCGGTGGCTCGGGCAAGGCCGAAGTCGGTTATCTTCACCCGCTCGACGCCATTCTCCAGAAGGATGTTGGCCGGCTTGATGTCGCGGTGAACGAGCCCCTGGGCGTGTGCGGCGGCTAGACCGCTGGCGGCTTGCATGCCGATGCGAAGAATCTCCTTTACTTCCAATGCACCGCACTCATCGATGCGCTGCTGAAGCGAACGGCCTTCGACGTATTGCATGACCAGGTAGGGCGGCGAATGGTCTGCCTCGACCGCATGGATCGTGACCACGTGCTCGTGAGTCACGGCAGCGGCTGCACGCGCCTCGCGAATAAAGCGCTGGCGGGCCGTTGCCTGAGCGGCCAGCTCGGGCACCATGACCTTGATGGCCGCTACGCGTTGCAGTTTGGTGTCGTACGCCTTCAACACGATCCCCATCCCGCCCTTGCCAACGACTTCGAGGATGTCGTAATGCGCTAGCCGGCCCAGCTGTCCGGGCTTCTCGGGTCGATCGAGAAAATCGAATTTGACTTCATGATCGGTCCGGGGCTCGGCGGCCGTCATCGTTTGGCCGGCTTCGGCTTCGAGTTGATTCAGGGCGTCCGCCAAAGCCGGCTCGGCCGCGGGCGGCTCGGCCAGTTGTTTGGCGACATTGCTCCAGGAGTCGCGCGCACCGCTCAATTGATCGATGGCCGCCTGACAGTTCGGGCAGCCGTCGAGGTGCCGCGCCAGTGCGGCCTGTTCCTCCGGCGTTGCGCTGCCATCCGCGAGTTTTCGCAGTTCGGCCGAATCCGGGCACGACAATGAGAGGTCCATGATTCACCCTTGATATTCGATTTCCGTTAGCTCGCCGACGCGTTCTTTGAGTCGAGCTTGCACGCGGCTCTTGGCGATGTAAACGGCCCCGACCGTGATCCCAAGCGCGGCGGCGACTTCTTGAGGTTTCTTCCCATCCACGGCCGACGCCCAAAACGCGCGCCACGTCTTTTCTTCAAACTCGCCTTTCACCTGATCCGCCGCTACCGAAAACAGATGACGACGGAATTCCTCGTCCCAAAGCGATTCATCCACGCGCGCTGGCTGTTGTTCGAGCATCTCCTGCGCCGAGGTCCCGCCGGCGCCCTGCCCGCGACGCTGCTTCTCGCGCAGATCGAGCAGCTTGTTCCGGGTCACGGTGAACAGCCAGCCGCGAAACGAGCCACGACTTGGATCGTAATCCAGCCGCCGGGCGGACGTCATCATGCTCCGCAACACTTCTTGCATCAAGTCGGCCGCGTCCGCGTCCTGCACCCCGCGCCGCCGGGCGAAGCCATACACCACCGGCCCATATATTTGCACGAATTGCCGCCAGGCGCCGCCGTCATTCGGGTCGCGAAGTCGCACGAGCAGGCTCGCCTGAGTCGTCGGCATCGCACCCATGGTTTCCTCGCATCGGAGGTATTACGGCGGTGAAGCCAAAACCTTTCAGCAAAAACGTGCGCGAGAGCGAAAATGATCATACTTGGTACACGCGGCCATTGCCAGCTCCGGGAGGGCGAGGTGGTGTCTCAGTTTGGTTCGTAGTGACCGCCTTTAGGCGGTGTTTTCCGCACCCGCTAAAGCGGGTCACTACAAACTGATACACCACCGAGGGCGAGCTCCCGCCGAGCCTGTGCAGAACGCTTGGCAGGAGCCTCGCTCTCCCGGACTCAGACGTTGCCGGCATTCGGCGGCTGTCAACGGCCGCGGCGGCGTGTATAAACGGCTATGACGTTCTCTGGGATTGCCAACATGCTGCCCCCGCACGCGCTGGAATGGCTTCGCTGCCCCATTGATCCCAAGCGCGAAACCAAGCTGCTCGACGAGGAAACGCACTTGACCTGCGCGCAATGTCGCGTGAAGTTCCACATCCGCGACGGCTTCCCCAACCTGATTGCGGACGATGCCGAATTGCCGGAAGGCTGCACGCACCGGAAGAAATTGCCGTGTCAACAACGAACAGAAGTTCTCTAATCGAAGCGTGAGGTGAGCGATGGCCCGCGTCCGCATCCGTCGCCGGGACATTGAAGCCGAGCGCCTCCCGCACGTCTGCATGGTCTGCGGCGACGACGCGACTACGACGGTTCAAAAGACATTTGCCGTCACGCCGGCATGGGCCGGTGTCGTCGGCCTCTTGGTTCTGTGCGTCGGCAATCTTCTCGGCATCATCATTTACATGATCGTGCTCGAGAGCGTGAAGCAGCGCATCAGCATTGGCGTTCCAGTTTGCGAGCGCCATCGCGGGTATTTCAGTAAGCGGGCAATCTTCAGGGCAATCCTCACGGCTTTGTGTTTCATCGTGCCCGCCGTTGTTGTCGTCGCGGCGATTATTTTCGCCGACGAGAGAGAAGCGCCCATGGTAGCCATACTGTCGGGGATTCTCAGCTTTGCCGTAACACTGATCGTGGTTGCCGTAATTGTCAGCACGATTCACAATGGCAGCATTCGCGCAGAAGAAATTGACGATCGCTCGGTAACGTTGGTGAAAGTGGCCGAAGGGTTCGATCATGCTGCGTCGGAACGGCGCGAATACGACGACGATTCGGACGAGGGAATTCGGCCGCGGCGCATCATCCGGTCATCGGAGGACGTATCGCCCGAGCGCCGCGAATCATTCCGCGAGCGACCCGATGAGGAAGACCGTCCGCGACGGCGGCGTCAGGCCGACGAAGACTGATCCGCAGCGCGGCTACCCGCTCATTGCATCTTGAGGGTTTCACATGTCGCCGTTGGTCGGGCTGATCATGGGTTCGCGCTCGGATTGGGAGGCGATGCAACATTGCGCTCAAACATTGCAGTCGCTGGGCGTGCCGTTTGAAGCGCGAGTGCTGTCGGCCCATCGCACGCCGGATTTGGTGTTCGAATATGCCGGCACGGCGGAGGCGCGCGGATTGGAAGTGATCATCGCCGCAGCCGGCGGGGCAGCTCACTTAGCCGGAGTTTGTGCGGCCAAGACTCTGCTGCCGGTGCTTGGCGTGCCGATGGAGTCGGCTTCGCTTCGTGGGATGGATTCTCTGCTGTCGATCGTGCAAATGCCGGCCGGCATTCCCGTCGGCACGCTCGCGATCGGCAAGCCCGGTGCGATCAACGCCGCCCTGTTTGCCGCGGCCATCCTGGCGGGAAAGCATCCCGAATTCCGGCAAGCTCTGCGGCAATATCGCGACAAACAGGTGCAACAAGTGCTGGCGCAGCCCGACCCAAGCCAGCCGGCCGTGTAGAGGTAGCCGCAGGCTTTAGCCTGCGCGGAGTCCCTCGCGCAGGCTAAAGCCTGCGGCTACTGCGGCTACTGCGGCTACTGCGGCTACTGCGGATACTGCGCGGAGTCCCTCGCGCAGGCTAAAGCCTGCGGCTGCTGCGGATACCGGCGATAATCTCTGCTCTAAAAGATCACCTGCAGCCGAGCCAAGAGCGTGTTTTGAATGCCGATCAGTCCCGCCGGCCCCGGGCCCAGTCGCACCGGCCGGTCGAACCAGTCGTGTTCCCAATTGAACTGAGTGCGCACCCACTTGTTCAAATACCAGTTCATTCCCACCGTCACCTCGCTCGCTCCCGGACTGCTCACGGTTGGGTCGGCCAGGCGGCCAATGCCGGGCGCAAACGCCTGACTGCCGATTCCCAGCCTTGAGATGCGGAACACAGCTTCCCAGGCGCCGGGCGAACCTAAAGGGGCTTTCGGATCGAATGGCCGCAGCGGGGCGACCGCCTTGGAATAGGTGGTGCGTTCTTCACCGGTTAGTAGCCAGGTGACCAAAACATAGTAGCTGTCGAAAGGTAGATTGATCACGGGCGCGGCGCCGGGAGCGGCTCGAAGGATTTGCTGTTGATGCAGGTATTGCACCGCGATGCCCAGGCCTTTGAAGAAATACACCACTTCCGGGCTGAAACGGGTGCGAATGCCGTCGGTGATGACGCCGGGTACGTAGCGGAACCACGGCACATTGGCAGGGGTGCGGAGCGGGTTGGTGCCGGCCGGCTCGAATTCACCGCCGACCGAGACCGACATGCCCAGTTGCAGCAAGCGCAAGAACGGCCAATCGTCGTCGCGGCCAAACGGTCTGACCGCAATGCGAGCGTTCATGTCGATGCCGTCGCTCAGGTCGCCGTCGCCGTTGATCTGGCCGTCCGAGATGGCGATGCCGCAATCGAGCCGGTCCTCGAACATCTTCTGGCCGTGAATCATCAGGCCGACGTCGCGGGCCGGAACCAATTGGTCGAGCAGCGAACGCTCCATGGTCGGCACGAACCGGTCCTGGATGAGCTGCTCGTAGCTGAACGGCTGCTTGAACTTGCCGCCCTCGACTTGAAACCCGTCGCGCAAGCGGATGTTCAAGTAGGCATCCTGAATGCGAGGCTGTCCCTGTCCGAAATCGGGAAGCAGGCGAAATTCGTAGATGTCGGCGACCGTGGCCTCGATGCCGAGCCTGGCCCGGCGGACCAGAAACGTATCGACATCCGTTTGATCGTGAACGTTCAGGTAGCCGCGAAAGTCGGATTGAATTTGCCCGGTAATGCGCAAATTGAACTTCTTATCCGGCGAGCGCAAATAGAAGCCATCGTCCCAGCCCGCAACCGGCGCGCTGCCCGAATCCTTGGTCTCCTTGGCTGGGGCTATTAAGGCTGCATCCGCTTCGGTCGCGTTGATTTGTGGCTTGTCAACTGGGGCTTGAGCGCCAACGGATTGCATCCCGCCCGTCGCGAAAAATGCAATCGCGGCAACCTTCAGGAAACACCAGGCTTGCGACGCTCGCAACAACAATCGCTCCGGCTTGAATCGGCGTCCGCATTGGAGCGCGCAGCGGTAGTATCGGCATATCTGTTATCGTCGTTACAATCGTCAATCTTTAACAGCTAACCAGAATTGCGGCTTCCAAACAGATTCGGAACCAGGGCTTCGGCCAGGCGCACGATTTCATCCGGTTGCGGCATTTGCCGGAAGCGGTGAATTTCGGCCGGTAAGCCTTCGAGTTCCGCGTCGTCGATCTTGAGCGAATCGGAGACGGCGAGCAAGAACGGCTGCTTCGCGTTCTTTCGCAACCGCTGCAAATGCGCTTCGGCCCCGCCGCGCCGCCAAAAGCCCAACACTTCCAGATAAACGAACCGCCCGGACGGCCGGTGAGTTAACCGGAAATCGGGCGCCCACCACGCGCGGCCGAGCGAAATCACATCGGCCTCTTCCTGAATGTCCCATTCCTGGGCCTTCTTGCGAAACAACTCGACGAACATCTGCAAGTCCGGCGGCGTGTAGCTGGCGTGGTCCGGCAGGTGTGACACGAGTCCGTCGGAGGACGTGAGCACGAAGGTTTTTTCTTTCTTCTGGGCCCCCCAGCGCACGTCCGCCCGCAGTTCGAAATCGCGGCATTGCAGCAGTGTGGGCAAGAACATGGCGAGCTGCATGCCATATTTCTGCGTCGCGCTAAACAGGCTCAGTGGGCCATCGAGCTTCAACACCGTCGTGCCGGGCGCAGTCTGCTCCGCGTCGCACATCAGGCGATGGAACTTGATCGAACGGAAGAGTTGGCGAAAGCGCGCGGGTGTTTCGTTTCGTACGGTCGCGGTGACCCCCGTCGAACGCAGAAGTATCGCCTGAGCCAGCGCCACGTTGTAGCGTTCGAGAAGCCGCGTAACGGTGGTGTCCTCGAACTTGATGACGCGCTGCTCGGATTTCAAATCGGCGTACAGTCCCTGTTCAACGACTTCGGCCGAGAGGCCGAGTTCGGTTCCGACTTGAGCCAGCGCGGCGCCGCGTTCAAACGCGCCCGACTTGCGCTGGGCCGCGGAAAGCAGAAACACTTTTTCGCGAATCTCATCCGGCGGATGACTGGAAACGATTTCGAATTCGCAGCGGTCCTCCAACAATTTCGCCAGACCCTGGAAAATGATTTGGCCGGGGTGGTTGCCGATCAAATCCTCGAGATCCTCTTCGAGTTCGCCGCGCGAACGGCCCGTCTGTCCGCGAAACATCTCGAGCAATTGCTCAGCAATGTCGCGCCAACTGTCGGCGCTCGGGTCAAGGTACTGTGGCGCCAACCTGCTGCGAATGTTCTTCACGCGAACGAGGTTCAAAGGGAGCATGGGTGTTCCTTGGGAATGAGCGCAAGAGAGTTTTATTCGCAACTTATGCAATTTTCCGTTTGCATTTCGCGCTTAGTCAGAGCCCGACGCGTAAGCGAGGGAGGCGGGTGGGGCGGCGACCCTCGCTTACGCGTCGGGCTCTGAATTCGAGCGGATCAATCTTCGCTGGCCGCCGGTTCGTCGCCGTTGATCGTCGAGAGCGCTCGATACATTTCCGGTCGGATCGAATTGCGAACAAAGCGCGTGCTGCCGTCGCAGAAGAGGAAGTTGCAACCGCCGACGTGCCGGCTGCGGAATCCGCTCACAAAATCCTTGCCGCTCGAGTTGTCGCCGAAATCGCCCCCGTAAACCGTTGGCGTGATGAGCGAACGGTTCATCGGTTCGTCGCGCGGGTCGGGTAAGAATCCATACTGCGCCGTGACCGCGAACACCGAGCCATACCATGGATGACCGGGATCGCCGACGCTGGCCGCGCTCCACGATTGCTCGATAATCGCGGGTTGGCCGGTTTCCGGGTCGATCGCCGGTTGACTTGAATCCGACAGCGAGCGGACGAGGTGCCCGCCGCCGGCCGCGTCGCCGATGGCGAACGTTTGGCTCGTGCCGTCGCCGATGTCGGTCAAGCGCACGCCGGCATTGGCCTTCTCCGGCGGGCGAATGTCAAAGGGACCGCGTAGCGAGCCGGGAGTGCGTCCGAAGTTGGAAACCAACGAACCGTTCGCTCCCTTGTTGAACGCATAATCCACGCTGGCGGCGAAGGGCGGCAACGGCACGCCCCATTGCTGCGCGATCGGCGCCAGACTCAGCCGCCCGTCGATCCGGTTGCTGGGGCAATAAAACAGACGCACTTCGATCCCGACGGCATCGAAATTCGCGGTCGCGAACCACGGTTGATCGAAATGATAAAGCCGATGCGTGTTGTCTTGCTCCAGAAACGGCAGCAGGTGCGTAAAGCCGCTGGCTTCGGCGTCGGAAGTGTTGGATGATGAAGTGATCAACCCGGCGGGGAACGCGCCATGGGCGCCGTGGTGGTTGTGCAGCGCCAGGCCCAATTGTTTGAGATTGTTGCTGCAGCGTAAGCGTGAAGCGGCTTCGCGAATCTTCTGCACCGCCGGCAGCAGCAGGCCCAAAAGAACGCCGATGATTGCGATGACAACGAGCAATTCGACCAATGTGAAAGCGCGGCGCGACATGAGGATGCCCTCCCTCGGCTCCCATCATAACGCAATCGTTGCCTCCATGTTGGCAATTTTGCTTTTGGCCGGCTGTCGTGCCAAACCGCCGCTGGAAGGGAAGAGCGCCTCGGAGTTCGAAAAGATGTTGAAGAGCCAGGATCCCGCCGTGCAAGCGCAGGGAGCGCTCGGGCTGAGCCGGTTGGGTCCGCAAGCGGCTGGTGCTGTTCCCGCGCTGATCGACGCTCTCAAGAATTCGGAAACCATCGTCAGACAAAACTCCGCGTTGGCGCTGGGCAACATCGGACCGGAAGCAAAATCCGCCGTGACTGCACTGTCCGATGCGCTGCGCGATCCCGAATGGGTCGTGCGCCGCCAGGCCGCGGTCGCCCTCGGTCAGCTCGGCCCGGATGCGCACGCCGCGATTCCCGCTCTCCAGAAACTGAATCAGGATCCCAATAGCTTGGTCCGCCGTGCCGCCGATGACTCCCTGGCGCGACTGCGGCACTGAACGACGGCGTCTATCAGGTTGACGAGTTTGTGGTGCAGGCGTCCCGCCTGCCTCGTGCAGCCGAGACGGCTGCACCACAAACTGAGACACTACCCGGCGTTGTCTGGACTGGACCGCGACGGGCCTCGCCGACACAATGACCGTATCGCATCATCGCATAGGGGAATCGCATGTCCACGGTCACTACGTCCGGCGCCGAACGTTGGGAAACGGATGCCTCCAAGGCCCCTCCGCCCGAACGGCCGACGACCACGGTCAGCGGCGTCGAGATCGACCCGCTCTACACGCCGGAATCGTTGAATGGCTTCGACACGGAAACCGACCTGGGATATCCGGGCCAATTCCCGTTTACACGCGGCGTGCATGCGACGATGTATCGCAGCCGGCTCTGGACCATGCGGCAATTCGCCGGCTTCGGCAGTCCCAAACAAACCAATGAGCGCTTCAAATTCCTTCTGAAACAAGGTCAGACTGGCCTCAGCACCGCGTTCGACTTGCCGACGCTCATGGGCCTCGACAGCGACGATCCGCGTTCGCTCGGCGAAGTCGGCCGGCTTGGTGTTGCAGTCTCCACGCTCGACGACTTGAAGGAACTGTACGACGGCATTGATCTTGGCAAAGTTTCCGTGTCGATGACCATCAACGCGCCGGCCATCGTGATCATGGCCTTTTATCTGGCCAACGCCCAGGATCGCGGGATCGACTGGAAGAACCTGCGCGGCACCACGCAGAACGACATTCTGAAGGAATTCCACGCACAGAATGAATTCGTCTTTCCGCCGGAGCCGTCGGTGCGGTTGGTTTGCGATGCGATCGAGTTCTGCGCCAAGCGCGTGCCGCAATGGAACCCGGTGTCGATCAGCGGCTATCACATTCGCGAAGCCGGCTCGACCGCCGTACAGGAACTCGCCTTCAC
>JBGQCZ010000026.1:0-17081 GCA_041495645.1 Gemmataceae bacterium
CCATCAACAACATGACCGACACGCTAGCCACGTTCGCCGAACAAGTAACCACCGTGGCGCGCGAAGTCGGCGTGGAGGGCCGATTGGGCGGCCAGGCCAATGTCCCGGGCGCGTCCGGTACGTGGAAAGATCTGACCGGCAACGTCAACCTGTTGGCCGCCAATCTGACAACGCAAGTACGGGCCATCGCGGAAGTCGGCACGGCAGTCACCAAGGGCGACCTGACGCGATCGATTCAAGTGGATGCGCGCGGCGAAGTGGCGGAGTTGAAAGACAATATCAACGCCATGATCCGCAATCTGCGCGGGACCACGGAGCAGAACACCGAGCAAGACTGGCTGAAGACCAACCTGGCGAAGTTCACCAGCATGATGCAAGGCCAGCGCGACCTCGTCACCGTCGGCCAGAAACTCCTGTCCGAACTGGCCCCGCTGGTGAATGCCCATTCGGGCGTGATCTACCAAATGACCGGCAGCCACGGCGAGGCGCGGCTGCGCATGTTGGCCGGATATGCCTTTGCGGGCGTCGAGGAATTGCCGCGCGAGTTCCGCGTGGGGCAGGGACTGGTTGGCCAATGCGCGGTTGAAAAACGCCGCATCCTGTTGAGTCAAGTCGCCGAGGAATACATTCGCATCGGCTCCGGACTGGGGGAGGCCGCGCCGCACAACATCATCGTGCTGCCCGTGCTGTTCGAAGGCGAAGTCAAGGCCGTGATCGAGCTGGCCTCGCTGTCGCATTTCACCCAAACCCACCTCTCGTTTCTGACGCAGCTTACGGAGAGCATCGGCATCGTTCTGAATACGATCGAAGCGACGATGCGCACCGAGGGCCTGCTCCAACAATCCCAGAAGCTGGCGACGGAACTCCAGACCCAACAATCGGAACTGCAGCAAACCAACGAACAATTGGCCCAGAAAGCCAAGGAACTCGCCGAACAGAACTCCGAAGTGGAGAAGAAGAACAAGGAGATCGAACAGGCCCGCCACGCGCTCGAGGAAAAGGCGGCCGAACTCGCCCTGACCTCCAAATACAAGTCCGAGTTCCTGGCGAATATGTCCCACGAGCTGCGCACGCCGCTCAACAGCATTCTCATTCTCGGCCAGCAATTGAGCGAAAACTCGGACGGCAATCTGCACCCCAAGCAAGTCGACTTCGCCAAGACCATTCATGCGGCCGGCGCCGATCTGCTCAATTTGATCAGCGACATTCTCGACTTGTCCAAGATCGAGTCGGGCACGGTAACGGTCGAGCCGGAAGATGTTTCGTTCGCGACGTTGACCGACGCGGTGGAACGAAACTTCCGCCACGTGGCCGACACGAAGAACCTCAACTTCCAGGTCGAGGTCAGCCCGCAACTCCCTTCGGGCATGACCACGGACCTCAAGCGCCTCCATCAAGTGCTCAAGAACCTGCTCTCAAACGCCTTCAAGTTCACGGCTCAAGGACACGTGACGTTGACCGTTGGCCCGGCCAAGAGCGGCTGGAGCCACGATCGCAGCCAACTTACCGGCTCGCCGCTGGTGATCGCTTTTTCCGTCAGCGACACCGGCATCGGTATCGCGCCGGACAAGCAGAAGATCATTTTCGAGGCCTTTCAACAAGCCGACGCGGGCACGAGCCGCCGGTTCGGCGGCACCGGCCTCGGCCTGGCGATCAGCCGCGAGTTGGCCAACCTCCTCGGCGGCGAAATCCGGCTGGTCAGCGTGCCCAACCAGGGCAGCACGTTCATGCTTTATCTGCCGCAGTCGTTCGTGGGTTCGACCGCGGTCAAGGAAATCGCCGTCGGAACGCACGCCGCGCCCGTCGTGTTGCCGGCGCCCAAGATCGAGGAAGTTCCCGACGACCGCGACGTTATTCAGCCGGGCGATCCCAGCGTGCTGATCGTCGAAGACGACCCGCATTATGCCCGCGTCTTGCTGGGACTCATTCGCGACAAAGGCTTCAAAGGTCTCGTGGCCCATCGCGGCAACGTCGCCTTGTCGTTGGCCAAGAAGTACCGGCCGACCGCGATCACGCTCGATATCTTCCTGCCCGACATGCTTGGCTGGACCGTGTTGAGTCATCTCAAGCAGGATCCGGCAACCCGTCACATTCCCGTCCAGATCATTACGATGGCGGAGGAACGGCAACATGGCCTGGAACGCGGGGCCTTCGCTTACATGCTGAAGCCGCTGACGACCGACGAACTTGGGGCCGCATTCGATCGCATCATCCGGTTCAGTTCGACAAAGGTCCGAAATTTGCTGGTTGTCGAGGATAACGACGTCGAGCGTCAGAGCATCACGGAACTGCTGGGCCACGACGACATCAGGATCACCGCCGTTGGAACCGGCGCCGAAGCGGTGCGAATGCTCGGCGAGCGCTCGTTCGATTGCCTGGTGCTCGACCTGCGGCTCCCCGATATCTCCGGCTTCGAGTTGCTGGACCAGATTCGCAAAAACGCCGCGTATCAAAACCTGCCAATCGTCGTCTTCACCGGCAAGGAACTTACCGATGAGGAAGAATCACGCTTGCGAAAAATGGCCAAGAGCATCATCATCAAGGGAGTCCAATCGCCGGAACGACTTCTGGACGAGACCGCTCTCTTCCTCCACCGCGTGACCACGCAATTGCCCGAGTCCAAGCAGAAAATGCTGGAACGCTTACACCAAAGCGACGAAATCCTCGCCGGCAAGAAAGTGCTGGTGGTGGACGACGACGTGCGCAACATTTTCGCGCTGACCAGCTTGCTGGAGCGGCATAACATGAAAGTGGCCAGCGCCGACAACGGCCGCAAGGCTATCGATCTTCTTGCCAAGGAATCCAACATCGACATCGTGCTGATGGATATCATGATGCCGGAAATGGACGGTTATGAAACCACGCGCTCGATCCGCCAGGATGTCCGGCACCGGCTGTTGCCTATCATCTCCCTGACCGCGAAGGCCATGAAGGGCGACCGCGAAAAGTGCTTGGAAGCGGGCGCATCCGATTACATCGCCAAACCCGTGAACAGCGAGCAATTGCTGTCGCTCTTGCGGGTTTGGCTGCACCGCTAAGATCGTGACGGATCACTCGATACTACCTCAAGACTCGCACTCACATGGACAAAGTCAACATTCTGCTCGTCGATGACCAGCCGGGCAAGTTGCTTACTTACGAGGCCATCCTCGCGAACCTGGGCGAGAACTTGGTGCCGGTCAAATCGGGCCGCGAAGCGTTGCAGTTCCTTCTCAAAGAGGAATGCGCGCTGATACTCCTCGACATCGTCATGCCCGACATGGACGGCTTCGAAACCGCGGCCGTGATTCGCCAACGCCAACGCCTGGAGCGCACGCCCATCATCTTTGTTACGGCCTATAGCACGTCCGACCTGGATCGGATCAAGGGCTACCAGTACGGCGCGATTGACGTGGTATTCGCGCCGATCGTTCCGGAGATTCTTCGGGCCAAGGTCCTGGCGCTCGTGGAACTCTATCGCGTCCGGCGGGAGTTGGCGCAGACCAACGAACAATTGCTGGCCGAGATTGTCGAGCGCCGGCGAGCCCAGGAACTGGCGCTGCAGGCAGAGCGCTTGGCCGCGATCGGTCAGATGGTGGCCGGGCTCGCCCACGAAAGCCGCAATGCCTTACAGCAAATCCAGGCGTCGGTCGAAATGCTGTCCCGGCGGATTCGTTCGCAGCCGGAATCGTCACTGGTCGTCGAGATTCAGAAAGCGCACGATCGCATCCATCGTCTCCTCGAGGAAGTGCGCGGTTACTCGGCGCCGCTCAAGCTCAATTGCGAGGTTTACGACCTGTCCGCTATCTGGAACGAGGCCTGGCGCCAGCTTTCAGCCGCACATAAGGGTCGCGACGTCCAATTTCACGTGGACACCGGCGACTTGGATTTGCGCTGCCTGGTCGATGGATTTCCCATCGAGCGCGTGTTCGGCAACATCCTGGAGAATTCGCTTTCGGCGTGCGCTGATCCCGTGCGAATCGCGATTCAGTGCTCGGCGGCCGAACTGAACTGCGGCGGAGCGATCCGCATTCGGATCGCGGACAACGGCGTGGGGCTGACGGACGAACAACGCCGGCATATTTTCGAGCCGTTCTACACGACCAAGACGAGTGGGACCGGACTGGGAATGGCGATTGCTAAACGGATCGTCGAGGCCCACGGCGGCAAAATCGCCGTCGCCGATGAACGCGGCCCCGGCACCACCATCGAAATCCTCTTACCGAGACGACGTTCATGAATCGATCCATCAGCATCGTCGTCGCCGAAGACGAACCGGTCATGCAAAAATATCTCGAAGAGACGCTCACTCTCCTCGGCTATCAGGTTCTTTGTTTGGTCGCAAGCGGACGCGAACTGATCGATCGCTGCCGAGCGCTGCGTCCCAAGTTGGTCATTACCGATATCCGGTTGCCGGATATGAACGGGCTGGACGCCGCCGCGGAGATCTACTCAATCGAACCGGTCCCGATTATTGTCATCTCCGCGTTTCACGATCCCGAGTTTATCGAACGTGCCGAACGTAATCACGTCTTGGCCTACCTGGTAAAACCGATCAAACAGCAGGATCTCGAACCCACGATCACCATCGCCCTGAGTCGATATCACGAATTCCATACCATGCGGCAGGAAGCCGACAACCTGCGCCAGGCCCTGGACGACCGCAAAATGATCGAGCGGGCCAAGGGGCTGTTGATGAAACGCGCCGGCCTCGACGAGCCGGAAGCATTTCGCCGCCTGCAAAAACTCGCCCGAGACAAGAATCAAAAACTCATCGAAATCGCCCAAATCATCGTCACGGCCGAAGAAGCCTATCGCAAAACCATTTGATCGCGCCGATCGCTATTTGCATCCGTCTGAACCGCTGCGCATCGAAATGCCCACGACTCGTGAAGACGCCCGCGCGTTGTCTGGAGAATCATCCGCGTTTGTGGGCAATCCGCCAAAGCGAAAGGATCGCGAAATCGGCTGTTTTTTCGGATGAATTGCCAAGTCCGGCGCCGTCAGCACGCTTCATGGCACATGGGTTGCATTCCAAATCTCAGATTGATCAACAATGTCGACAAAGGAGGACCGGCCATGGGCTTGATCCTGTTGATTATTCTGATTCTGCTCTTGATGGGGGGCTTGCCCACGTGGGGTTACAGCCGCGGTTGGGGCTATGGCCCGAGCGGTCTGCTGGGCCTGCTCGTCGTAGTCCTGATGGTTCTGCTGATCCTGGACATCATTCCGCTGCTCCATCCGATTTACATTGCTCGGTAACCTGACGGATCGGCGGAATTCGCCCGCACCTTGAAATCGTGATTCTCAGGCGTCTTTGGCGGGCGCCCCGGGCCGAGCTTCCATGTCTCGGCCCGGTTGCGCCCATTCTTTCTCCGGCTGCGAGCCCGCTCTTTGGCGGACTCAGCCATTCTCAAGCAGGGGTATTCCCATGAAAAAGATACTTGCAAGTTGTGCGATCGCTTTGTTGGCTGCCTGCGTCGGATGCGACAACAATGGCACGCCCGGCGGCGCGGGCGTTAGCAAGAACGATTCCGGACGTGGCCTCGTGAGCCAACCCGAAGAGACCTTTTCCCTGAGTGTGCCCACATTGAGCACCAAACTCAAGCAGGGGGAGACGAAATCCGTCACGATTGGCCTGAAACGCGGCAAGAACTTCAGCGATGACGTGCACATGAAGTTCGACAACGTGCCGAAGGGCGTGTCAATCGATCCAGCTACTCCCGCGATTAAGGCAAGCGAAACTGAATGCCATCTCAAGATCAAAGTTGCCGATGACGCCGCCGTGGGCGATTTCACTGTCAAGGTGATGGGCGAGCCATCGAAGGGCGCCGCTGCCACGAACGACCTCAAGATCACCGTCGATAAGAAGTGATCGAAGAGGAATGACCTGGATGTTTTGAGCGGCCAACGAGCAATCGTTGGCCGCATCACGTTCGCGCCAGAATTATCTTCGCACGCTTGACTCCAAGGTGTGATGCTCGATCGAATCCCAGCGAATATCGAGCAAATCGAGAATCTCAGCATCGTTGAATTCCGCACGGATCATGTACTCGCGCAAGTGGTCGGCCACCATCCGCGTGGCGTCCTCGCCGCGGGCCAAGCCCGTTTCCAGCATCTCCCCAGGCACCATGTCGCTGACGGCATGAATGCAATTCGTCCCGCGGTCGGGCCGAACCGGCGCATCGAGCATCTTGAAAGCGAGCTCGCCGCTTTCGAGCACGTCCTTTCGCTGGCTCGCCAGATCGTAGAGTTCCTTGCGAATGGAGATCGGCCCCCACGCGGCAACGCGCGAATTCCGTTCCCGGGCCCAATCCAACGATTCCTTCAACGAGTAATTGCGTCCGCGCACCGCGAATACCAGGGGAATCACCCCGCTCGCGGGCATCCAACTGATGGTAATGGATTCGTCCAGCGTCGGTTTTTCGGATTCGTTTCGGGCGGACTTCACAAACGTCGCCCAAGTGTGGCTGAATCGAGGTGGGTTTCCTTCCCGTTCACAGGCAAACAAGATCACATGATAGTTCGGTTGATCATTCTCGTCGGCGGGCGAGCGAATCGCGAATATGGCGCCCACCAGAGCGCAGGGAATGCCGAGCAATAGGCAAAGAGTCATGCGTCGCATGATGGTCACCTCAGTGTCAAGTTCGTGTTGTTGCCGCGAACCGAATGGGCCGCGGCCTCCGGATGTCGAAAGGATTTTTGCAACTGATATGCCAAGTTTGTCTTTATCACCCGCTTCGGCATTCGGATTGCATTGAGAGTCTCAAGCGTCTCACTCGACACTCAATCGCATGGAGAACAATCATGACCGTGATTCGACTTGGCCTGTGTTCGGGGCTGTTAGTGTTTGTTGCGTCGCTGAATGCGCAACAGCCGCCGCAACCCAAGGCCGGCTCCGATAGTGGACCGCAAGAACTCACTCGCGGCCCGATTCACGAGGCTTTCGGTCAACCCGTGGTGCTCAACCCGCAACCGGGCCCGGTGGTTCCGAAGGTCCCGCCGCAAGCTGTGGAAGAGCTGCCGCCCGATCAAAAACCGGAAGGCGAGAACGTGGCCTGGATTCCCGGCTACTGGCAGTTTGACGATGAGGCAAAGGACTTCCTCTGGGTGAGCGGCATCTGGCGCACAATTCCGCCTGGACGCACTTGGGTGCCGGGCTACTGGAACAAGGTCAGCGATGGCAATCAGTGGGTTTCCGGATTTTGGAGCGAAGGCGCGAGCGAAGTCGAATACCACCCGGAGCCTCCGCAGAGTCTTGAGGCCGGACCAAACAGCGACTCGCCTGCAGCCGATCAAGTCTGGGCGCCCGGCTGCTGGATGTGGCGTGAGAACCGATATATGTGGCGACCGGGCTTCTGGATGGCGGGCAACGCCGATTGGACCTGGGTCCCCACTCATTACAGTTGGACTCCGAGCGGATATGCGTTCTTCAACGGCTACTGGGATTACCCAATTCAGCGACGAGGGCTGCTATTCGCTCCCGTTCTGTTCCAAGGCGGCGTTCGGGCCGGCTTCGTCTACACACCGCGTTTGGTGCTGGACTTGAGGATTCTTGCCGCCAGTTTGTTTGTGCGGCCTCGCTACGACCATTACTATTTCGGCGACTACTATGCCGCGGAATACACGCGCGCGGGCTACTACCCGTGGTTCTCGTTCCACGGCAGCCGATTCGGTTATGATCCGCTTTACGCGCAATTGGCATGGACCAACATCCGCCAAAACCCGAACTGGGAACAGCAACTGCGGGCAAACTTCATCGAACGGCGCGACAAGCCGGTATTCCGTCCGCCGCACACTTATGCGGCGTTCCAGGAATGGTCGCGGCGGCCCGAGATCGCCGCCAAGTCGGAAGTCGTGTTGGCCCAGCCGCTGACTGAAGTGGCCAAAATCGCCAATAGTCCCGTTCGGCTGCAGCACATCGAAGCGCAGCAAGCCGTGGAGTTCAAGCAACACGCCGTGGCAACGCGCAAGATGCAGGACGACCGGATCAAATGGGAACAACAGATCCCGCACGAAGCGCCGAAAGCCGGTGTCGTGCGTCCACCCGCCAAAGTGACGATGCCACAATCGCCGATCTTCAACAACCCGATGAATCGTACCAACGTGCTGCCTGTACCACAGCAGCCGAAAAACCCGCCGCCGGTTCAGCCGCCCGGCACTTCGAAGCCGCCAATAACGCTGCCGCACCCCGAAGAGATTCTGCGCCCGGACTTCAAACGCGGCATCCTGCCGAAAAAACCGTGAAGCGGACAGACCGAATTCAATGGCTTGCTGCTAATCAATGTTGACGGCGATTGGCCCGGCACGCGAGTTGCAACCTAGCCGTTATCGCCCGATGGTTCAGCGAATCGAGCAACTTCGGACCGGCTCTCTGCCGTACGGGTGGTTGCTCGTTTTCCAAAGATGGAGGGACATCATGAGATATGCGTTCACGTTGATCGCGGCTGCCGTCGTCGGTTTGGCGGGATTGACGCCGGCCGAGTCGAAAGCCGGCCCGTTCATTTATCGCGGCGCCTGGGATCGCTGGGTGGACACCGCTTACGTATTCCCCGGGCTGTATGGCTATTCGTATGACTATCCGGCCTATTACGGTCCGGGAACCGTGACCTACTATTACCAGCCCGTTGCACCTTATGTTGCTCCGGCCGCCGCAGTCGCAGGCCCGATGAATGGTTCGGGCACGGTGCTGGCCGGCGCCACGGTTGCCCCAACGGTTATTGTGCCGGTCGCGCCCCCGACACACTACTACGATTGGGGCTCGGTGTGGTATGGCCGGGCTCGCTTGTGGCGGCGCTGATTGCCATCAGCCTCTCCGGCCCTGTTCACTGCGACCGGATCCGGGCGGCATGTTGCGCGACATAAGGTTGCGGACTGCGTAGCCTGAAGGACGCAAGACGAATTGGGCCGTCGCGTCAGCGGCGAGGCCTCAACGGCGGATCGGGTTGGACCTGCCGTTTTAGCCCCGTTCGCTGGCGCGGATTTGTCTTCACCTCCACGTCTCACTTCACCTTCCCCCGGCACAACGATCCGACGCCGATACCGGACGCGGTGGCGGCAATACGAACCTCGCAAGACACCGCAAGTTTCGCACGCGGTCACAAGCGGACCGCATGCAAATCTTGTCAACTCTTGAAAGCTGACACAGCTTTCTAACGCGCGTTTCACCACAAGTGCGCGTGCGTGAACAAAGGGTTAAGCTCGATGGTACCTGTGTGAACCCCCCTGGGGGGTCTGGTTCAATTTTCCACGATCGTGCGCCCGCGCGTCTCATTTCGCCTGCAAATCTCGACAAAAAAATAGCTCGGAAACAAGCCCGAAATAGCCCGCAAACAAGCCCCAAACAATTCCCCGCGACTTGACGCGCGCCGGTTAGTTAGTGGACGTTCTGAAACTTGTTTGACCGCTTGCGGTCACCAACACGGGGAAAACGATGCTCACTGAACAGTACCGGCCGAAGACGTGGGGCGATGTAGTGGGGCAGGACAAGGTAGTCCAGCGCATTCAGGCGCTGGCCAAACGCGGACTGGCGGGCCGGGCCTATTGGCTGGCCGGACAGTCCGGCACCGGCAAGACGACGATAGCGCGGCTGATTGCCGCCGAAGTGGCGGACGAATTCTGCGTGCAGGAAGTGGACGCGGCCGGGCTTACCGTGTCCGCGCTCCGCGACCTAGAGCGGGATATGTTCGTACGCGGGTGGGGTGACAAGACCGGCCGCGCGTACGTGGTCAACGAAGCGCATGCCCTACGCAAGGACGTTATCCGGCAATTGCTCGTGCTGTTGGAGCGCATCCCCGCCCATGTCGTGATTGCATTCACGACGACGGTGGAAGGGCAGGATTCCCTGTTTGAAGACTATGACGACGCTTCCCCCCTGTTATCCCGCCGTTTGCGGCTTGATCTTGCCCGCCGTGACCTTGCTAAGCCCTTCGCGGAACTGGCGCACTCCATTGCCGAGCGGGAAGGCTTGAACGGGCAACCCATCGAGCGCTACGTCAAGTTGGCTCAGACCCATCGGAACAATCTCCGGGCCATGTTGCAGGCCATCGAAGCCGGCGAAATGGCGAGCTAGTCGCGACCGCGGGTAACCCGCCGGGTAGCGCCGGCGGGATGCCCGCGGCCGGACTGTCCGGCTGTTTCCACCCTGTTTCAACCCTGTTTGGAGATTGTTCCATGCCATCGCGAGAAGAAATGCAGCAAGAGGCCCTCGGGCGCGCCGCCTACGGGCAATCCGGAATGAACTACGGCGCTATCTTCGCCGGGTTCACGGCCAAGGGCATTCCCGAAGCGGACATCCGGCCGCGCGAGAATGTACTGACCTACCACGCGTGGCGGGCGCTGGGCCGGCAGGTCCGACGCGGCGAGCACGGAGTGAAGGTTATCACGTTTGTCTCAATTGACCGCGACGGCAAAGCGCCCACGAGCGAACCCACGCAATCCGATGCGACTGCGAACAAGCGGCGCGGTAGTCGCCCGTGGTCCGCGACTGTTTTCCATGCGTCCCAAACTGACCCGATCAAGTGACCCGAAGGGCCGGCGCTTGGCGCTGGCCCTTCCCTTTGGAGGGTTCCACCGTGTTGACCGAATCGAAAGTACACCGCTGCGCCGACACCACCCCTGGCGCGTGGGATGCGTTTATCAACGCCATGCACTCCGGCGAGGTCTTCGAGTGTGATGAAGAGATGTTTTTCTACTGGCTTGGAGTGCTGCCGCCGGTCTGGATGGGCCGCTATGTTCACTGGCCCGACCCGGACAACGTGTACCGGGTAATCACCGTCCGGGCTACCTTCGGTTTCGCTGAGGGTATCGAGCCCATCACCGCTTTTTGGCAATCCGAGGGCCGCTACTTCGGCCGTCGGACTTCACAACTCAACCATTCTTAACAACCGAAACGGGCCAGCGCACTGCGCTGGCCCCTTACTTGGAGGGTTCCCACATGTTGACGTTCACTCATTCGATCGGTCCGGACGTTCGCATCACGTTCAGCGAAAAGCCCGACGTGCGGATACGGGACATGCTCAAGGCCAACGGGTTCCGCTGGTCGCCCGCCAATGGCCATTGGTGGCGCAGGCGGATTGAAGGCACGGCGGATTTTCTCGCCGCGCTGGAACGCAAGATCGGCCCGCGCCGGCCTGACGGCGCTTGCTGGGATTGCCAAAGCCCCGAGGGGTATTTCCGACCGCATGCAGCCGCAACGCCCGTTTACTGCGACCAGTGCCACGCCGAGCGGCAGAAGGGCAACGGATCGCTTGGCACCCACGATGGCGCATATCGCGAACCCGATCGATTCGACATGGAACACGAAGACCGCTGCCGAGATGCATGCGGACTGTGAGACACCGGCGACAGCCAAAACGGGGTGACCAATGGCCAGCCTATTCGACACGTTCGACGACGACGAACTGACCGACGCCGAGGAATTCGACCTCGTCGAGCAGTTGATTCGCGATGCGATGGATGCGCTGCCGGACCGAATCGAGATTCACGGCCGGCTGTTCATGCGGAGCGGCGAGCCGCCCATCTACACGAACATTGAAGACCTTGACGACGACCGCATTTTCGAGATCGACCCGGAAACTGGCGACCTGTGCCAGTGGCCGGATTGCAAGTAACGCGGCCCCGCTCGCCGTCCCCTGGACGTTCCAGGGGAGCGAGCGGGCCGCACAACGAGAGGTAAGACGATGGCACTTTCAGTTGGACAACGGTTTACGCTGCTGAGGATTGACGACTGGTTGGCGATGACCCACCGCTACGAGATGGAGGTACGCCAGGTGTTCGCGCCCGAGAAGGTGGGCTACCAGGGATTGAAGACCCGGCTTGCGGCGGTCCGGCAGCGCGGGAAGCGGAGGGAGGTATATCTCGACGTGGCGGCGGACGACATTCTGCTTGAAGGGTGGGACCTGCCGTTCAAGACTGACGGCGAGGCCGGCGGGGTGATGGCCGGGAATGCCTGTTACAACTTGGTTGGCGACCCCGAGGCGATCCGCCAGTGCATCGAGTCGAAGGCGGTTATCCCGGTCAGCGAGGAGTCGAAGTCCAAGATCATCGTCTCGCGCGTGAAGCGGACGAATTGCAGCGACGACGGCCAGGACTTGCTCTATCCAGACATCAGCACCGGTCACTCGGTCGTATGCCGTCTCAAGGAATCGCACGCAGTGTCATGAGCGCTTCGAGTGGAGGCAAGAACGAAGGCGGCGCGCCATCGGGCGCGCCGCTTTTTTGTTTGAGTGCAGTCGAAATCGTTTCAGAGGCCCGCAGACGCGTCGTCACTTCAAATCGGCTTTTTCGGGTCGCCTCAAGCCTCGTTCGTGCCGCGTTGAGATCCAGGAGCTGTGCAACAACGGTGCGATTCGCTGTCGAGAAGCGCGAGCATCGCGGCGCGAACTGATTCCGGCAGCGCCGGCCAAGCGTCGATCAGGCGGCGCAGATCGGGGTCGATTTCCCGTCCGTTGTGCAACTGGCGAGCAACTGAGGATTGCGCCGAGTCGCAAGTCTTTACTCCCACCTTCGAT
Source organism: Gemmataceae bacterium (assembly GCA_041495645.1). Taxonomy (GTDB): domain Bacteria; phylum Planctomycetota; class Planctomycetia; order Gemmatales; family Gemmataceae; genus JBGQCZ01. The sequence continues at coordinate 12,492 of JBGQCZ010000026.1, forward strand.
GCGCCTTTCAATCTTCCGTCTACGGAACCGAAGGTTGCTGGTTCGAATCCAGCCAGGTGTAGTTACGCCAATTCAGTTTTGTCGATTTGCCAAGCCGCCACGATTCGCTTTCGTTCCGCCGTGTATTTCCACCACGGCTTCTTTGATTCGCCTGCCATGTAGCGAACGGCCGAGATGAACGCGTCGATCACGCACGGATCGTGACGCTGGCCGGTCTTGCGGCACAACTCGTCGTACATCGCGAAGGGCTCGCGGCCCACCAGGTCGGCCGGCAAGGCGATTCCCAGCAGGCGAAGATCGGCGGCGATGGAAGGGCCGATGTTGGCGATGTCTTGAAGCCTCCCGACGTTCTGCCGGGGATTTCGGGCCGTCGAGGTTCGTTTCATTTGCTGCACCAATCACCACGTCATTTCAGCCAATTCAGACAATCCTGGGCGATGGTGCGTCCGGCGAAATCCAATCCGGCGCCGGAGGCTGCCGCGGCTTCGTCTTTCCAAACCGCCAGCGCGGTGCGGAAAGCAATTCGCGCCTCGAACACTTCGCCTTCTTCGAGGGCGATCAGACCGCGAATCACGTGGGCATCGGCTTCTTGCCGCATTCGCATCACGAGGCCCATGGCCTGTTCGCCAAAGTGCATCCACCGGAAAGCGCGAAAGGCGAGAAACGCCATGGACATCTCTTCGGAGTGATCGTCGAGAACCGCCTGGCCGATCATCATCGCCAAGGCGCGATGCAACGGAATGCGTTCTCTTCCGTCGTCCTCGTAGGCGACGGATCGCGCCAAGCGATCGCATTCCAGCTCGGCTTCGGCGTAATCGCCGGTCGCCGCCAGCGCCAGTGCCCGCAGCCGCAGATAGGTGGGGGCGCCCAACATGGCTTCGTGATCGGGGCTGAGCCAGTCGCAAACGTCTTGGGTCCGGCCCGTTTTCAGCAAGAGATCCAATTCCAGTTTCATGCCCTCGGAACCGAACGCCGCGACGTCCGACTCGAGCAACAGGTCGCGGGCTTTTTCCGCCAGGCCCGCGCGTTCGGCGGACTTTGCCCGATCGAGGAGTCTCATCTTCCCGGCCTCGGCGGAGAAGCTCTTGAGTTGTTGGTCCAGGTGTTTCGAGAGCTGCGCAATCTCTTTTTCATATTGCGCCTCCTGATCGCGTATTGCTTTGGGAATCGCTGCCGCATCAGAATCCTTGTGGCGAACCAATTCGAACCAAATCCGCCGATGCTTCAAGGTCAGGTCGAGATAACTCATCTCCTTGTAAAGCTCGCTCAGGCCCAAATGCGCTTGCGCAATATTGGGTTTCAACAGTATGGCCTGATTGAACGCGGCGCTCGCTTGCAGGCGGCGCAAATGAACGATCTCGGGGCTGCGCAGGCCCCAAGCTCGCTCGCGGGTACTGTGAAGGAATCTCAGGTAGCATTCACCGAGCACCAAGTAGGCTTGTGCGTCCGCTGGGTTGGCGGCCACGGCGCGGCGGGCGGAACGCACCGCCAGATACAGCAGAGCGGGCGGAATGTCGTCCTGCGTTTTCGTAAACCGGTCTTTTTGCATCATCCAGCCGAGCTGGTCGAAGGCCGGCAAAGTGCTGATGGACGCGTTGGGCTCGGGCAGTTGCGGTTCTAAAAGTGCGAGTCGGGCTCGCGCGTCGAGCAATCCAGCGGGACCGGTCCAGGTCAACGCGGCGCCCGTTACCGAGGCGGACTGGCTGGCGTCCCAAACAGCCTTGTGGCGGAACGGGGCGATTCGCCGTAGAACTTCGGCATAGAACAAGTAAAGCGTGGCCTCACTGCCGTCTATTGTCCGCGGCGGCGACCGCTTCCATAACGCGGTCCACCAACCGTGAGTCTCTGGCCCGTGCTTGGGTTGTTGCGAAGGAGCTTTCTTGTCGTCCGCGGGATGAAAGGCCAATCGGTCCAGGTCCAGCTGCGATTCTTGGAACGGATTCGGCGTTCCTCGCTTGTCCGGATCGCGCCAGCCAAAGATGACCAGGTCGCCTTCCAGATTCAACAGCGGCCAATGATCCGGATCGGACAACAGCCGGCCCAAACCGGCGAGGAGGCGATCGGGATCGGCGTCGTAAAGCAAGACACGATTAATGCCTGCCGCACGCATTTGTTGGGACAAGTCCGCGCTCGGCGCTTGGCCGCGAATCGCCGCGGAAAGCCGCTCGTCGAACAATCCCTGTTCACGCGGACACGACCAGGCAAACGCGGACGCGGTTTCCGGCGACATGTGAAGCCACCGCGTATCCGGCGCCAGTTTTCCTTCCTCGCGCCAGCGGTTAATCGTCGCTGCTCCACGTTCAATGGATGGCGGCAGTTCGACGGCCCAGCGGCGCGGTTCGAACGGGGGAGCTTGCAGCCATCCCGTCCATGCGCACGCAAGTAGAATTCCGCCCAACATCATTGCCAACGGTGGCCCGACAAAGTCGAGAAAGCGCCGATTGCGGTGCTGCCAGCTTTGCCAGCTGCCGCAGCGGGCGGTAATTTCCTGCAAGTTCCACGCCAGGACCGGCCCGGCCACGATCGCGAAAAACGGCACGGCCCGAGCTTGCACCGCGCTCAACGCGACGAGTCCGAGCCACGGAAGCAATCGTTGCCACCGGCACCGCGGAAGATTCCAGACGAACGACAATAGCCCCATTCCGAGCAGCGGGTAAAACGCCAGTCCAACTGGGGTTTGTCCAACTCCCTCAAAGTACGCACGGGCGAATGGCGAATTGACTTCCCGTACGGTCGAGGCAAAAGTCGAGCCGGCCGCAACCAATTCGGCCGAGACCGCAAATGCCTGAATGTGCGCTGGATTGATAAGGCAGACGATCGCCAACAAAACCACGCTGAGCGCACGGCGTGCGAATGCCTGAATCCACTTTCCAGCAAATGATGGTTCATCGATGACCTGGCCCAACCACCCAAGTGCCACGACTCCCAAGCCGACCACGAACCAGCTATCGACGTTCGCCCAAGTCACGAACAACAGCAGCATCGGCCATGGCGGCAAAACTGAAATCGCTTTGAGCGCGGGTTCGCGCGTTCGGTTTCGCATCAGCAGGAAAGTAAGTGCCAGCATCAAGCAAGAAACGGTGGCGGGTTGAAGCAGTAATCGCGTTCCCATGGCCAAGATCGCCAAGGTGGTGCAAAAGGCCGGCGTCCAACAGTTTGTGCCTTCGCGGCTTAATTGAAAGAGCATCACTGCAATTCCGGCCACCAGCAGTGCCTTGACAACGACCAGTCCGGCGCCCCCAACTGTTGAATAAATGCCGTACAAAAGAAGGTCGTAAATCAAGAACGGTTGGAACCGCGAACCGGACGTCAAAGCCGCGAGCGACTCCGCAGCGATTCGTCCTTGGATCAAGTTTCTTCCCGCCGCCAAATGGGACCAGAAATCGAAGTTCCATGCCGGGAACGAGGCCAGCAGAAACGCCAGAATCGACACGAAAAACAAGACCGGCCAATTAGATTTGGACTTGGTCAGAGTGTTGTCCGGTGGACTGGGCAAGTCGTTTTCAGACGCAAGAACGCCGTGCAACGGTAGCGAACGCGGCACAAGTTGATCGGACGCTGCCATTAGGACATTTCCACGGGAAATGGAGAAATCAGACTAGTTTGATGAAGAAGAGCAACTTCGCTCAAGTTACGTGGTCAAATCACACCTGTCAAGCTGCGCGATCTTGGGCATTGAAAAGTCCAGTCAGGGGATTTGCCATGGGAACAACCGGCGAACGCGTCGGCACGAAAAAGTCGCCGTTGCCGCGAATGAACGACCTAGTTGACAATCTCTTAAGCCGACAATACGTTTGCGAACTAGCAACGTGTCGGTAGCTTCCGTCGGGCTAAGGGGCCGTTTTTTGGCTAAAACGCATTCAAGAAGCCTAATTGGCAGTCCGATGGATCAGCAAGGCGGGCGACTTCAAACCGGTTGAGGGGCGCGGCAAAAACCCGATTTCCAGCTGATTTCAGAATTTACAGGCAATTTCGGATATGAAGATTTGCGGGTTTCCGACGAAAATGTTCTTGACAACACCTAGGCGACGATTGACAATCTTACATTAACTCTTTATGGTTGGGCGATTCGTGCCAACCGGGCGTTTTCTTTTTTGATCATTCGGAGGTCTCTCCTATGCCTCGACTACGCAATCTTTCCTTTGCGTGGCGTGCCTTCACGCTGATCGAGCTTTTGGTCGTGATCGCGATTATCGCGATCTTGATCGGCCTTCTCCTACCGGCCGTTCAAAAGATCCGTGAAGCCGCTCGCCGCATGCAGTCCCAGAACAATCTCAAGCAGATATGTCTGGCCACCCACAATTGTCACGACCAGCACGGCAAATTGCCGCCGTGCCAAGGGTGTTTCCCGGGCGACGGCAATACGCTGGTGATGCCGTCCGGTGGCGGCACGCCCTCCAACAACTGGGGCATTGATGCTGCACCGGCCCGATTCGGTACCGCGCAGTTTCACCTTCTGCCGTTTATCGAATTCGACAACGCCTGGCGCAGGACGCACCAGAACTCGTGGCGTCATTCCTGGGACGGTCCTCCCGGCGCGGCCGACACCATAATCAAAACGTACATCGCCCCGAATGACCCGACTGTTCC
>JBGQCZ010000027.1:0-16704 GCA_041495645.1 Gemmataceae bacterium
CTGAGGACTCGCGAATCGGGTCTGCCATTTCGACTCCCGGAGAAGGAAGTCTCCGGCCTGGCGCAAATGACATGCCGAACTGGACAGATCAGGAAGAATTCGAGAAAGTAAGTGCCATTGGGCGGGACGCCCGCACCACACAAGCCAGCCAAACTGACCCACTACCGAATCGTCAATAAACAAATTGTCGATGGGGTAAGGGCAATTTCCCGCAAAGCCGTGAGCTGCGGTTAGCGCGACGCCTTGCGCAGGAACGCCAGTGACTGTCGCGCCGTTTCCACCGCGTCGTGGCTGTGCCGGCTCAACTCGACGTGCACGCCACCCGAATAGCCGATCTCGGCCAGCGTTCGCAACAGCGGCGGAAACTTGATCTCCCCGTCGCCGAACATCAGGTGGTCATGCACCCCGCGTTTCATGTCCTCGATGTGGATGTTCCAGAGCACGTCTTTCCATCGCCGCAGGTGCTTCGCAATCGGCGTTTCGCCCTGGCAATGCAAATGGCCGATGTCAATGGTGAGGCCAAACAGCGGATGATCCACGCGGTCGAACAATTCCGCGAACTTGTCCAGGGTGTCGATCAACATGCCCGGTTCCGGTTCGAACGCGAGGCGCACGTTGCGAACTTCCGCGTAGTTAGCGAGCCATTTGCAGCCGTCCACCAAGTAGTTCATCCGCGTTCGAGAACCTCGAGTTTCTTCCGGGGCGCCCGACCAGAAACTCACGAGGTTGAAGCCGGTTTCGGCGGCCACGTCGATGGCGCGGCTCAGAAAGTCGAGGCGGCGCTGGCGGTCGCTACGATTCTTGTTCACGAGCGTCGGTTGATGTTTGTGGTTCGCGTCGAGCAAGAAGCGCGCCCCGGTTTCGATCACGCCGCGGCCGTGGAAGCGGTGCAAGACCGGTCGCAGGGCGCGAACCTGACCGGCCAGGTCCGCCTCGAACGGGTTAAGGGAAAAATGGTCGAGCGTAATGGCGACGCTTTGATAACCGAGATCGGCGAGGATTTCCAGGGCCTGATCGAGGCGGTGATGGGCGAAGCCATTGGTGTTGTAGCCGAACAGCAAGCTGCTCACGGCACGGCTTCCAGGAACTGGATTTCGGGAAAGCGGGCGCGGAGTTCCTGCTCCAGGCCCATGATCAGGGTCATGATCGTGGACGGGCAACTGGCACACGCGCCCGCAAAGCGAACCTGCGCGATGCCGTCGGACACGTCCACGACTTCGATGCCGGTGCCGTCCATTTCGAGGGCGGGCACGACTTCAGTGCGAATCATGTCGGCTACGCGAGTTTTCAAGTCTTCGGCGTGCATTAAGCACTCTCTCCAACGACAATCCGGGCTTGCTCAATGTCTTTGTGTAACTGGACTTTCAAATCATCTGGCCCAGCGAACGGCCGGGTGACGCGCAGCCGGCGAAGGAACTCGACCGCCAGCGGCTTGCCGTAGAGGTCGCCCGCAAAGTCGATCAAATGCACTTCAATCTTACGAGCGTTTTCGCCAAAGGTCGGGTTCGCGCCGACATTCGCCGCTCCAGGCCAAATTGCTTCATCCCATTTTACGCGCACGGCGTACACGCCGTCCGCCGGCACCAGCGTTTCGACTTTTTCAAGGTTGGCCGTGGGAAAGCCGAGGGTGTGACCACGGCGCTGGCCGGTGCCAACCATACCACGAAGTCGATAAGACCGGCCCATAAGTCGAGCGGCCTCCACCATATCCCCCACGAGCAGCGCGTTCCGCACCCGACTGCTCGACACCGGCGCGCCGTCCAATTCCAAGGGCGGGACTTCCGTGAACCGAATCCCAACCGTTTGACAGAGCGCGGCCAGCGTATCGAGACCGCCGGTTCGATCGCGGCCGAAACGAAAGTTGAATCCTTCGACGATAGCCGCGGGACGAAATCCATCGCGCAAGATACGCTCGAAGAATTCGCCGGCCGAAAGCTTCAGCAAGTCAGGAGTGGTCCGCAGCAGCACAACCGCATCGGCCCCGCAATTATGCAGGAACTCGGCGCGATCTTCCGGCGTGGTCAACAGCGGCTGAAATCGTTCTGGCGCCAGCAAACAAAGCGGGTGCGGATCGAACGACACGATCACCGCCGGCCGGCCTTGCTCGCACAGCGTGCGAATCAGGTGAGCATGACCGAGATGAACGCCGTCGAAATTACCGACCGTAACCGCCCCGCCCCGGCATTCCGCCGGTGGGGTTTCGTCGTGATTCAACCAGATCGGTCGATGCGAGGTCATTCAGCGCATCATACAAAACCGGCCGACGTTAACGCAGATCGCGAATTACGGTTCTTCTGCCGAAGAGCCGTTGCTTGGGGGTTACGAGCGCGAAACGTAAACGGGACACACAAAGGGGTTCGATTATGACTTGGCTCATTCCAGCAATCTGGTTGGCCGGCGGATTGCAATTGGCAGTGGCGTCGGCGAATTTCTTTGCCCCGAAGAAACTGAACTACCGCGAAAATCTCGCTCGGCTCAGCCCGATCGTGCGCGAGATCTTCCTCATCCAGTGCATTTACATCGTGCTGATCCTGGTGGCCTTCGCGCTGCTTTGTTTTGCCTTTGCGGACGAGTTGGCGGGCGGAAGTCTGCTTGGGCGTTGCTTGAGCGGATTCCTGGCGTTCTTCTGGGGGCTGCGAATCGTCATGCAATTATTCCACTACAACCGCGAGATCAAGCAACAGCACCCCATCTACAATGCCCTCTTTCTAACGACATTCGTAACGCTGACGGCGATTTTCACTCTAGCGGCGATTGGTTAGTCCATGCTCGAATCATTGCTGATCGCGGCCGGCGTGGGACAGCTGCTGCTGGCCGTCGGCAGTCTGGCAATTCCGTACGTGCTGCACTGGAATGAAGACCTGACGAAAGTTCGCCCGCTGACTCGGCAAGTATTCTGGACCTACGCCGGGTACATTTGGACTACCAACATCTGCTTCGGCCTGGTCTCTGTCACAATGCCGGGCTCACTGACAAACGGCTCGCCGCTGGCGGCCGCCGTGTGCGGATTTATCACGCTCTATTGGCTCGCCCGAATCGTGATCCAATTCACCTATTTCGATCGCTCGGATGTTCCGCCGGGGTGGTTCTTTCGCCTGGCGGAATTCGCACTGGTAGCGTTGTTCGTCGCGCTGACGGGCATTTATGGATGGGCCGCGCTGCATAACCTCGGCCTCTTTTCCACATGAACGCTTATCTCCCCCACGATTGGACCGTTGCCGGAATCATCCTTGGTCTACTGGCCGCGGAGGTGTTGCTGGGCTTTGGTATCGCCCGCATGACCATTCGCATGGGCCGGGCGGCCGCATGGTTCATGACCATTGGCGCGGCCGTCGTGACGGAACGACAGACCGCGGACGAACCGGCGGGCTTTCGCATGGTCGCGCTGATTATTGCAACGCTTCTCGGCATGAAAGCCGTGGTCGCCGTCGAAAGTGGCGTGCGACTATCCCCGTTGCCATGGCTCGGCTTCGCGCTATTGTGGTTCGGCATGCGGCCGGCTCCATTCGCCAAGGCCGGTCGGCCGGCGCTAGGAGGGGCACATGACCTGATCTTGAAGGGATTGTCTCGAATCGCCATCGGTGTAGGGCTTATTGCGCTGGCACGGACAATTTGGAACCAGCGCGAGTTGATCGGCGAAGACGATTCCGCTCGATGGCTCGCGACCATTCCGCTGCTTGTCGGTTTGAGTCTGACGTTGCACTTTGGCCTCTTCAATGTACTCGCGGGCTGGTGGCGACTTCTCGGCGTGGATTGTCGCCCGCTCTTTCGCGCTCCCATGCTCTCAAACAGCTTGAACGAATTCTGGAGCCAGCGCTGGAACCTGGCGTTCTCGGAAATGACGGCTCTGGCGATCTACCGGCCCGTCTCCTCGATCCTGGACCGTAAGCCCGCGCTGGCCGCGGCGTTCATCGTTTCCGGCCTCCTGCACGAACTGGCGATCAGCGTACCGGTGAAAGCCGGCTACGGACTGCCGACGCTTTATTTCATCCTGCATGGGTTGCTCGTCTTGCTCGAAAATGCGCTTCAGCGACGGGGGCTCGCCATCAATCGCCATCCTTGGCTGGGCAGGCTGTGGGTTTGGTTCTGGTTGGTGGTCCCGCTACCGATGCTCTTCCATCCGCCGTTCCTCGCCGGCGTTGTTTGGCCGTTGATTGAATAGCTTTCCAGTCAATTAACCAAATCCATGTGGTCGCAATTGTTAAATGACTGAGTGGGGTTCCGCAGCTGGCACAATTGCTGGGCCGGAGGATTCATTGCATTGCAACCCCCTGGCACCAGCCCTGCAATGAATCCAGTGCCCCCCCGGTTGGACAAATGCAACCCATGCCATGTGGACATATCTCTAGAGTGGACAAGAGTTTGCAACTCCACGTGTCTGCGCCGGATGCTTGCGGTTTCGCAGCGCGGTTCTTATCCCACGAAAATGCCGCTGAAGTTCGAATCGAAAGGCGTGACTTCCCAGTTGAGATCGAGGGTGTTTGTTTTGAATCGGCGCAAGGTACGATTGGTGGGCCCGGTTCCGGTAACGATATCGAAAGAACCGTCTGTGAGCTTCACCACGGCGACGCGGGTTCCGCCGTGGAACTCCAGCGCGTCGGCCAGGAAACTGCGAAGCACTATGGCCGGGTTCGCCCCGCTATAGACGCGAACCAGCGGCGCGTTGTTGGCGGCCGTCCCAGCACCGGCGCCAACGATGATGTCGGCTTTACCGTCGCCGTTCACATCACCGGCGGCCAGAAACACGCCGTTGAAGGCCGGCGAGTAGGCGTTGAAGTAGCGGATCAGTTTTCCATCGACGCCGTTGAAGATTTTGATTTGCGGGTTCGCTCCGGTCGCCGCTCCCACGATGACGTCGGCACTGCCGTCGCCGTTCACATCGCCAGCCGCCACGGTCACGCCCGTCTTGGTGGTCGCGGTGTAGGCGAGGATGCTGCGAATTTCCGAGCCGTCGGTCCCGCTGAGCATCTTGACGGTTGAGCCGATGCCGGAAGCCGGCGCAACAAAGATCTCGGCCTTGCCGTCGCCGGTGGCGTTGCCGGCGGCCACATTGATGCCACCCGTGAAACCGGCCCCATAGGGCGTGACCGCGAAGAGCTTGGCGCCGGTCTTCCCGTCGAAAACCTTGACGGTATCGCCGCCGGGACCCATCGCGGCAATGATGTCCGCGACGCCATCACCGTTGACATCTCCCTTGGCGACGCGCACCCCGCCTTTGAAACCCGGATCGAACGCCAGGAAATCAAACGCGATCTTCCCGTCCGGCGCGAAGACCTGCACGCGCGGGTCATTTCCGACATCGGCGCCCGCAATCACGACCTCGACGGCCGGTTGGCGCAACAGGCCCGGCCCGAAATCATTCGACGAAATCTCTTGTGGCGCTTCGGAACCATGACTGCTGCCAAAAGTCGGGCTTTCTCGGAAATTGTAGCTTAGGCGCGACCAGTCCTCGGCGCCCTCCAGAACTGTCGCTTCACCGTCATCGTTGACATCGACCATTAACCTCATCGCGTCGAGTCTCTTGTCCCGAGCCCAGTCAATGTATGTCCCGCCGGTGGCCGGATCCTTTCCGGTTTGTGGGACGACATGCCACGGCAACGCATGGGCGGGAAGCCCCCAACCGTGGAGTCCAATCCAGACGCGCGTGAATACCGGCACTAACTTGCCGGCGACTCCATGAATCTCGGTGCTGGTTTCGTACACAGCTCGTTCGTCGAATTTCGGCAAGGGCTGCCGGGAATAATCCAGTGTCCAACTGGCGCTGTAGTCCGTGTCAGTTTGCCCAAATCGAAACAAGTCGTTCTGAAACTGCCATAGATAATTCATGACGCTGTAGTAATTTGGTTTGTTATTCACCCCATCAACGCCGCCGTGCTGTAGCCCGAGCGTATGCCCGAGCTCGTGCATGAAGGTGCCCGCTAAATCATTCACCGTTACTGTTTTTCCAGTGCCCGCATCCGAAAAGAAGTCGGGACGCAGGGCGACGATGAAATCGTTCCCGCCATTGGCGACCTTTGTCTTGGTGGTCGGGTCATAGACGTCTCCGAGTTCACTGATGCCCGAATGACCTATTTTTCCGGTGCCAGGGGCCTGGAATTGCTGGGCGAAGATGCAGTAGCGGAAGGCCAGGGCCCGGGCGGCTTTTTGGGTTGCCGTGCCGGCGCCTAAGTTAATCGCTTTGGCGGCTTCGAACTCGGTCCACACGGGATTCAGCAACGGATCGGCGGCGACCGTGCTCGCGGCGAGATCCGAGTTGATGTGCAGTTGCACGCCGCCCTTGCCGTCCGGGTTGTTCACGCCGGCCGGGGCATTCGCAAACGCCTGCGTGACCAGGTTAAACACGTCCGCGATATTCACACCGGGATCAATCGCGCCGGCCATCACGTCGGCTTCAACGAAGATGTCCTTCTTGAAGGGGTCGGCGCCGGGCAGCGCCTGGTCGATTACACCGTCCATATTGATGTCAATGCCGTTGGCCTCCCAGCCGTCGGCTAAACCATCGGCATCGGAATCGACCATCGAGAACGGCGACGTGTTGCCCAGCAGGCTGTCCGTGGCGGTCGCCGTCATGAACCTGCCATTCACCCAGGGGATCGTAACTTCGCCGTGGCCGGTGGCGCCGGTCGTCAGGAGCAACTTCTGAACAAACGTGGTTCCTTCGCCGAAGCCCAGTGCCGTTCCAAAATCGTCGCGGTAGAAGTCGATCGTGTAGGTTTTGTTGGGGGCGGCGTTGAGCTGCCAAGTCATCGTCTTTTTCACAACATCCAGCGCTTTCACCACCGGCGAGTTCTGCAACGTGTTCGGGCCGCTGTCGGCATCGGGGAAGGTGGTAACGTTGCCTTTGTTGTCCGTCACACCCACGTCGTTTTGTGGAATTTGCAGCGGGTGAGCGGGGTCCACGAGATTGATGCTCAAAGCCGCATTGTCGAAGAACGTATTGCCGCGGATCGTGTTCCTTTCTCCCTGGACCACCTCGACGGCGTGTCCGCGCTCGCCCGCGGCTTTATTGGCCGAGAACCCGTTGAAAGCGATGGAATTGGCATAGGCGGTGCTGATCGGGGCGGTTTTGGACTGGGTGCCGAGGAAGTTGTCGGAACCGTTCTCGATCAGCACACCGTGGAGGCCGTTTCCGAGATTGTTTCGTTGAACGTTGGTGCCGATGTAATTGCCGTAAACCTTGTTCTTGTTGGCCGAGTTGGCGAGGCGAATCCCGTTCTGTGTATTGCCGGAAATGATATTCTTACCCGCTGCGGCCGTGCTCCCGATCGTCACTCCCTCGCTATGCGAAAGATAGATCCCATCCTGATTCCGCAAGACCGTACTGCCGTCGATACCGACCCCGATCTTATTCCCTTGGATGACAGTCCCGGTCATGGCCACATTGCTCGATTGTTGAACGTAAACGCCGGTCAAACAATCGGCGACGACGTTGTTCTTCACGGCCGTATTGGTCAGGCTATTGGACGCTTGCAGGAAAATGCCGATCGACTGGGCGGGCGGGTTGGCCCCCGGCGTGAACATCGAGTTGCCGTCGGCCTTGGCGCCGATCAGGTTGCCGAGAATTCTGTTCCCGGTGGACGAAAAGGGCCAAAAGCCGCTGTCGAGGCCCACCGCGGCGAAGCCTGCCCCCGAAATGATCAGGTTGCCTTCGCCCGCGGCTAATCCACCGATTTGATTGTAGTTCCCCGTGAACGCGATGCCGTACTTGCCGTTTCGAATTGCCGCGCTTCCGTCGGCGCTGACGCCGATATAGTTTCCCTTGATGACGTTGCCGCTGCTGTTCACCGGATTGTTGAACCAGACATTGATGCCGTCGTTCTTGTTTCCGGAAACAACGTTCCGAAGTGTGCTTGTTGCGCCGCCGATGACGTTGGAACTGCCCAGGATGCCGATGCCATACGCGTTGGGCAGCGCCGTTTTGCCGTCCGCTGTCACGCCGATGTAATTGCCTTGCACCGTCGTGCCGCTGCCGTGGACAAACAGCCCGTAGTCGGCATTCCCCGAAATGACGTTGTTGATCACCTTGCAATTGTTGTGAACGATCAAGCCGCGGTAAGAGCTTCCGGTGATTTGCAGGTCGTGCACGTAGCAACCGTTTCCCAGCAGCAATCCCCCGATGATCTTCACGGCCGGCGCGGCAACCCCGAGGCCATTGATTGTCAACGCGCCCGACGGTCCGCCCTCCGCGCCATAGGAGAGGGTCGAGCCGCCCAGGTTGATCGTCATCGGATCGGAGAAGTTGATGACGTGACTGCCGCCAACCACATTCATGTGGTCAAAGACGGCTCGCAACGTCACGGTTCCGTTGATGGTCAGCGGCTTGCCGTCAGCAAGATTGGCATCGCCGAGGTTGCTCGGGTCATTGACGATGAACGTCGCTGGGGCCAGCCGGTCTTCAAGCCGGTCGCATTGTAAGTGAACAAAGCGGGATCGGCGGGACAGGGAAAGACGGGAGGTAGCCATCGTAAACTTCTACGGGGGAAATCAGTGCCGCTCAACTCAATTAACCAAATCCACATGCTCGCAATTGCTTGTCTGCACGTTGGGGGGTGACCCGAGCCCGGTCGAAGCTGAGCCCGCCGTCAAGGGCCAGGGTGAGCAAGGCCGACCAACAGCGGCAGGCTTGGATTCGGATCACCGAGCTGCAACCACAATGAGTAATTGCCGTCCTCGCCGGCGATGGCCAAATATTTTCTCAATTTTGGTTGATATTAGGAAGAAATGGAGGGCTCGGACAGGCAGACGCATGCCAGGGACGGTTGCTCAAAGCCGTAAAATGCCGAAATCGCACAGCGAAACGACCTTTTTGACCCACTCCACAAGTTGATGGGGATGGGAAGAACCGTGATTACATATCGGCATACTTTCTCAGCCATTGTGCCAACTTCTTCCCTCGGCCGCGAGCAGGGCGTCGGCGCAGGTTGGGCCCCAGCTCGCGGGTTCGTATTGGGTGGGTGTCGGCGCGTCGGCGTGCTCGGTCGCAGCCACGAGCGGGTCCACGATGGCCCAGGCCCGTTCGATTTCGTCGCTGCGCATGAACAGCGAGGCATCGCCGTGAATCGCATCGAGGAGCAACCGCTCATACGCTTCGGGAATCGACCCGCGGCCGAACGTCGAGGCGTAGTCGAACGACATGGTGCCGGTTTGCAGTTTGGTTCCGTCCGGCGTGTCCGGCTGCTTCACCTGGAATTTCAAGTCGATGCCCTCGTCGGGTTGCAATTGCAATGTCAGCCGATTGGGCGGAACCGAAGTGCCAGGCGGCAACGGGAAGAGCAGGCGGGCCTGGCTGCGGAATTGAATAACCACTTCGCTGTCGCGCGCCGCCAGGGCTTTGCCCGAGCGCAGATAAAATGGCACGCCGCGCCAGCGCTCCGTGTCCACCGTAAATCGAGCAGCCGCATAGGTCGGCGTCCGCGACTCCGCGGGCACGCCGGCCGCGCCGCGGTAGCCGCGATATTGACCCGCACAGACGCGGCCGGGCGCTTCGCTTTGCGAATAGACCGGAATCGAATCCAGCACCCGTCGCTTTTCGTTTCGCAAGTCGTCCGCCTTCCAACTGACAGGAGCTTCGAGCGCCGTCAGGGCCAGGATCTGCAGCAAGTGGCTCTGGAACATGTCGCGCAGCACGCCGCTCTGGTCGTACGTCTCGCCGCGATGGCCCACGTCTACCGCTTCCGCCACCGTGATTTGCACGTGATCGATGTGTTGGGAGTTCCACAACGGCTCGATCAGCGCATTGGCGAAGCGAAACACCAGAATGTTCTGAACCGTTTCCTTACCCAAGTAATGGTCAATGCGATAGATTTGCGACTCTGCAAACTGCTGGTGCAGCCAGCGGTTGAGTTCGACCGCTTCGGCGAGATTGCGGCCGAATGGCTTCTCCACGATCAACCGGCGGAACGGCCCGCCCGATTCCTCGCGGGTCAATCCGGCCGTTCCGAGTTGCTTCACGATCGGCGCGTAAATCTCCGGGCGAACCGACAGGTAATAGAGCCGGTCGGCGGGCTGGCTCTTTTCCGTCGCCGCAAGCCAGGCAATCAGCGGCTGGAGTCCGCCGGATGCGACCGTGTCGGCGGAGACATATTCGAGCGACGGAGCGAACTCAGCCCAGGCCGCGTCGTCGAAATCGGGCATTACTTGCCGAGCCATCACCGCGAGTTGACCGCGAAACTCATCGTGCGACAGCGGCCGCCGCGAAATGCCGGCAATGCGCGTCGGCTTTGGCAATCGGCCCTTGCGGTGCAAATGAAACAACGCCGGCACCAACTTGCGGGCCGTGAGATCGCCCGCTGCGCCGACGATGATGATGTTGAGCGGACGAATCATGAGTGGGCCTCAAAGTTGGACATGCCTCCGTGGACAGGATATGGCGGAGGAAACCCGCCGACAGGCTCGCGTTCGATCGAGCATCGGCTATAATGCGATCGAACGGCTACAACTTGGAGGGCGAAAAGTGAGCGTCGACACGGTCGTTTTGAATGCAGTCGTAAGGCAGGACGGATCGCTCGAATTGGGACAAAAAATTCCATTGGCTCCTGGCCCAGTCGAGTTGACCGTTCGCGCGATTTCCAATGGCCAAAAGGAAAACGTGCTTGATGTTCTGAATCGAATCCGACGCGAACAACAAGCCAATGGACACGTGGCGCGGTCGCGCGACGAGATCGACGCCGAAGTTCAATCCATTCGCGGCGAATGGGATGAGCAACCCTCGGCCAGGGTCGTCTTCCGAAAGGCGTCTTCCACGAGCGCTAGGGCATTGTCCAGGCGCTTGTGCAGCGGGCACAAACGCACTCCGTGGGCCGTCAAGCCGAGCGGGCATTCGCGAATCCGGCCGATCGGCTCAACAGCATTTACGACCTCCAAGATCGTCAACTCGGCAGGTGATTTTATCAACACAATGCCGCCGCCAAAACCGCGCCTCGAACGAAGTATCTTGGCGTCGCGCAAGCCTTGCAAGACCTTCGAGAGGTAAGCCTTCGGCACTTTGGTCGCCGCCGCGATCTGATCGGTCGTTCGTGCCGACGGCGCCGTCAGTCCGTCACTTCCCCTTCAGCAGATCGAAGCCGTAAAACTCGATGGTTAGTTCGACGGTCTTATCTCCGCGCCGCGCGATGATAGCGGCCTCGTCTTGCACGAACGCCCGGCGGAGTTGACGGCGAAACGCCTCCACGTCAGCCGACTTTTTCCCGTCCACGGTTAGGATCACATCGCCGGCCCGCAACCCGGCCTTGGCGGGGGGAAGACCGGCGGTCAGCTTTTCGACCTTGATGCCGTCTTTAACCGCGGATACTTCGATGCCCACGTCGCTCGTCTCGAAAAACCGCACGCCCAGCGGTTCGCATTGTTGCTCCTTGATCACCGTTTCGGTCACCCACGGCTTGCCGATGTTTTCAATTCGCACTCGGCCTCCGGCATCGAGGTGCGAGCCACCGATGAAGTCGCGCACAGGCAACAATATGTCGCCGCGCACCAACACGTCCTTGCGCGCAATCAACACGTCCCGAGAGCTACTCTTGCTCGTGATCGAGCCGTCCGACACTACCGCCATGTCATGAGGGAAATGGATGTTGACGTCGTCGTTGGCAAAAATAATCGAGCCCCCCGATTTCTCCAACGTAACCGCGCCGGCGCTCGTAATCACGCAACTCCTCACAAATGGGTGGCTAAAGGGACTCTGGCCACGCGAGTAACAATCGTCCGTCCTGGCCCACCAATCCTGGCTGCCCCAAATCTGTGGCTCGTCATCCGAGTCAAAAAGAAAATGCACTGACTTCGACGTCCGACACGTCGCGAACGCCGTCTGGAAGAGCGAATTCTCGCCCTTATATCGGTCCAAGAACTTGCCGCGTTTGAGCAAGTCGCCAGCGATGTCGTGGATGGCCTGCCAGCAGAGGTTAATGTCGAGCGATGGGGGACACACGGCCAACAATTCCAACCAGCACGTCGATGCGCCCTTTGCGGCCATACTCGACATAGCGTGGAAGCGAGCGTTGGGCAATCGCCAGCAATATGGTCTTGGTGCGGCGGGTTGCCTCGGGATTCGCCGTCTTGAGGGCGCGTCGCAAGTAGGGAAGCGCCTCGTCGCACGGCATCAGGGCTTTCGTGGCCGCCTCTCGCTCCTGATAGATCGCGCTCCCCAGCTGCCGCACAAGTTCTGGAATCGATTTAGTATCGAGGCGCGGCTGCTCCTGAGCCAGCGCCGGTTGTGTACATACTAACACCGACACGTAACAAACTGCAGCCGTGATCGCCGAAAGAGTTCTCATTGCCGAGTCTCGATTGCTTTATTCCAATCACAAGACGAACTTGTTCTACCCTTTGGCGCGAGGATGAGACCAGAAACGAGCCGGTTGTGAATGCACAAGTTGAGCGCCGGGGGCGCGCCACAGTGGTTCTAAAAGTCGGGCAATAGCTCGCCGCCGGATGGCGTCACCGCGCTCCAGAAAACTCCTGGGGCCACGCTTCGGCTAATTGTGCGGACGCTGCCGTCCATCATGCCCGCGAGCATCCCCTGAGAATGCGGCGTCTGGGGAAGCGTCGCGTCGGACTCCATTAGATTAGGCCTCGCTTGAAAGGTTGCTCCAGTCAGAGACGGGGCGGTGACTCTGGGATTTCCCGGCGTGGTGATTGGTACCACATCACCATAATAACGATCAGCAAACGAAGGGCGGCGATGACCGCCGTCGCCGGAACTGTCTCGAAGGGAGAAAATGAACACAATCCATTGGCGCTCAGCACATCGGGCGTAGTGCTCGGCCAGGCCGATGGTGTTCGACATTCCGTCTCGGATCGTCTCCAAGCGGGGCCTTGCGCCCGTGAAAACTATTGCATTGTAAGCGTAACTTGCATAAGCGTCGTCTGGATCGGGGAAACCGAATGGCTTGTTGGGATTAACGAATTCGAGACTCGGGTCCGCTGGGCTTATGAAAGTGCTTCGATTGAATTCGAGCAGTGGCAAAATGGCGACGAATGGCGGCCGATCCCGCAAGTCGGTTGTCATGACATCGACAATACCGGGCAGTTGCCCATGCTGCGACGAATAGTTTTGGAACGCCAAGTTTACCTGGCGGAGATTGTTCATGCTGCGCAAACGCATGCTTGCCGAGCGCACGTTTTGAATTCCTGCCAGGGTCAGAGCCAGCAGGACCGCGATGATCGCGATGACGACCAGCAGCTCGATCAACGTAAATCCTTTTCGCATTTGCGTCTCCTGAAATGCTTTGAATGCCGTATAGGCGATCTGAGGCCCAGCTCGTCGCTAAATTACCACTTCTGCCCGCGGGAACATCATGGCTTGATCGTCTTGTCAAGGAAGGTTTTCTTTAGATTTACGGAGTCGTTGTCGAATACGATCTGCGCCTTGACGGTGTACGTTGTTCCTGTCATCAAATTCGTGAATGTGTTGTCGTTTGGCTGGTCTGCACCGGCCCCAAACGTGTGATTGTACGAAGAGTTTTCCATAAAAACGCCGTTGACCACAATGCCAATCCTATACGTGACTGTGGCTATGTGGCCTTGATTGAAGGTCGTCGTCGTGGCTACCTTAATTGAAGTCGTCGTTGGGGCCGTGAGATCGGCGTCGTTAAAAGTACAACTCCCGTAATTGGTGATTGACACCGTCTGGTCGTTTGCCAGCGCACAAACGGGCCAAAGTACGCATACGACTAACGCGGAGAAAATCCTAGACCGAACGATCGGACTCAGTTTGCGCCTCAGGTTGACCCCGGTGCTTTCACTTCGATCAATCGTTCGAGTCGAACAAGGCCAGATCACCACGGACCGCAATAAAGACAACATGCGCTTACTCCTTGGTGTGGAACGGGAGAGGTAAACCGCCCAGTGAAAAGTCGGGCGGTTTGTTTAGTGCCGCGTCCGTGGCGGACGGCGATCCATCTCCACCGAGTCTACCGCTGCACACACCGTGCCGCGCATGCGGCACAATTTCCATTTGTGCGGCGGGTTGCAACGTCTTAACATGTGCCGGCGGTTTGTGCTGCGGAATCATGGCGTTGTGCCGCGCGGGATGAAGAGCCGCGTGCCGTTTGCGAGCGGAGCGCTCGGGTTGACCCAGCGGTTGAGCAGGAAGATGCGGTGCCATTGGTCTTCTTTGCCGAGTTCGTCGCGAGCGACGTCCTTGATGGTCATGCCGTCGCGTGGAACGGTGTATTCGCGGGCGGAGCCCGTATCGGTTCCTGAAGTGCCGACGGGGCCGAGTGAAGCGGCGGGACGCACATCGGCGCCCCCTGCGCCGGTGGGCTTGGCCGGAGCCGGCGATTTCATTCCGCCGACTGCATCCGGATACATGCGTTCCAGAATCCGGGCAGGCGGAACCTTCACGACCTGGCCAATCTGCAGCGTCGGCTTGTCATTTTGAAAAACCGGCGCGGGATTGCGGTCGAGGTTGTAACGGCGCAGGGCTTGTTCGTATTTCGCGCTGAAGTAGTACTTCTGGCTGATCGAGTCGAGCGATTCGCCCTGTTGCTTGCAATAGTGCCATTCCTCGTCGTAACTCTTGACGTCCGGCTCGGGTTGGTTGTCGATCGGCCGCGAGTTCGCGGGCGCTTCCTGCGGCGGCATTGGGCCCATTGGCGTCTTGGGAAATTCGAGCGGCGGTTTCGGCCCGCTGCTGCCGGCCATGGGCGGATCGAGAGGTTTCGGCGTGTCGCCGGTCTTGGGCAAATCGACGGGCGGCTTCGGGATATCGAGCGGCTTGGGCGGCATATCGCCGGTCTTGGGCAAATCGGGAGTCGGCGGCTTCGGAATGTCGAGCGGCTTGGGCGGCATGTCGCCGGTCTTGGGCAGATCGACGGGCGGCTTTGGAACGTCGATCTTCGGCGGCATGTCGCCGGTTTTGGGCAAGTCGATTCTTGGCGGACCGGGCGGATCTTTTTCCTTGGGCTTGTCGGTCGGCGATGAACCCGGCAGCGGTGCGAGTTCGATTCCGGCCGGCGGCGGCGGCGATTTCGGCGCGGAATCGCCGGGCATCGGCGGACTCGAAGTCATCGGCGGCGGCAATTCGATTTTGGGCGGATCGCTCATTCCGGGCATAGGCAGCGCGAGAGGTGCGGGCGTCATGGGGCCGGAGGACGGCGGCGGCAGAGTGACCATCGGCGGCCCGGACGGCATCGGCGACGCGGGCGGGTTTTTGTCTTCATGTTTAATGTGGATAATGGGCGGATCGTCGGCGGCCGGGTCATTAATCACCGGTTTTTTTGGATCAAGATTAGCAACCATCGGCGTTGGATCAATCGGCGGTAGGAAAGTTGAAGGCGGCGGAATCAGAGCGCCAGGCGGCGGGTCGAGTTCAGCCGGTTTCCCGGGACGAGACGGGGGTAGCGCGGTCAGATCAATCAACCCTGGAGGGGCCGGGATATTGTCGCCCGCAGCGGCCTTTTCCTTGGCGGCCGCCACGGCCGCCGGGTCGTTTTTGGCTTCCGGCGTGCCTTGCAAATATTTGACGCCGAACACGCCGCCGACCAGGATCAGGAAGCAAGCCGTCACCACAAGTCCGGCCTTGGTTTCGCGCTTCATGTGCGATTCCTTTCGCTCGAATACCGGCGCTCAAGCCCGCCGGCTTACCTTCTGATCGCGACGCGAAGCTTTGCACTACGCGAACGCGGGTTGTTCCGCTGTTCCTCATCGCCGGGTTGAACCGGCTTCTTCGTCTTCACTTCCCAGACCGCCGCGTCTCGAAACGAGTGCTTCACCCGCCGGTCTTCCAACGAATGAAAGCTGATCAATCCGACGCGCCCGCCGCGACGAACCACTCTCGGCAACTGCGCCAGCAACGCATCCAAAGCCGCCAACTCGTCATTCACGGCGATCCGCAAGGCCTGAAACGTCCGAGTGGCCGGGTCGATGCCGCGCGATCGTGGCACGCAACTTCGCACTATCTCCGTCAGTTGCCGAGTGGTCGCGATCGGGTCGATTCGCCTAGTCGCGACGATTTTCTTCGCAATCCGCCGGCTAAAGCGCTCCTCGCCAAATTCAAAGATTAAGTCGGCGAGTTCGCGTTCATTCAAGCGGGCGAGCAAGTCGGCCGCCGTCGGCCCGCTGCCCGGGTCCATTCGCATATCAAGTGGCCCGTCGCTCTGAAAACTCAGCCCGCGGGCCGGGTCGTCCATCTGATCCGAACAAAAACCAAGGTCCGCCAACACGCCGTCCACCGCTTCGATTCGCAAGTTCTCCAGCACGTCGCTCAACTGGTCGAAACTCGCCTGCACGAGCGTGACCGGCAGGTTTGCCAGTTGCGGGCCAGCCAAGTCGAGCATGGCCGCGTCGCGATCGAGGCCGATGAGCCGGCCCGCGGGGGCGATTTTGTGGACGATCAGGGCCGCATGTCCGCCTGCCCCGACCGTGCAATCGACCCAGACTTCGCCGCTGACCGGGGCGAGCAACGACAGCACCTCGACCGGCAATACCGGCAGATGGCGCACCGGAACACTCCTATAACAGGCGGGAAAGAAGTCGCCAAGACGAGATGGAATGACTCGCCGGCGGCTTGGCACGCTACCAAGCCGCTGGGGATAGCCCTACGGCGGCACACTTGCCGCGGAAAACCCCTGAGGCATCTTACCGTGGCAGGGAACCACTTGGACTCTTTTGGACTTTTCCTGGTTCCCGTGGATTCTGGATTCTCGACCTAACTCGTTGGCTGCCTGAATCTTCCGGCCCCCCCGCGAAGCTCTCAAAAACATAGTCCAA
>JBGQCZ010000028.1:0-16562 GCA_041495645.1 Gemmataceae bacterium
CACGGCCCGCTGGAGCGCGTCCACGAATCGCTTTCCCACCTGATCGTTGTCGAAAATGTAACTGCTCAGGCTGACCGAATGCCTGGCCTCGTCGATCGCGGTCAGCATCGCCGGATACGCCATTTCGCCGTTGCGCAGCGTCTCAATGCGGTTGCCGGGTAGGAGACGCTGCCGGGTCGTATGTTGGACCAATTGCTCCAGCGCCGGTAGGTGGGCCGATTTGGATGCGTCCGCTGATCCCCGAGCGGGGTCGTTCGTTCGCTTGAGATGCGGACGGCGTCGCCGGAGCCGGCGGGCGCGGCGCTGAATCCGGTTGATGCCGAGCAAGTAGTAAAGCAGGCTGCCGATGAACGGCGCGAGCCAAATGAGGCCAACCCACGCGACGGCAGCGCGCGATTCGCGCTTGTAAAGCACCACCTGGGCGGAAGCGCAAATGGCGATCACGATGCCCACGACTGCGACATACCACGGCCAATTGAAGACAATTTCGAACATCGAGTCTCATCCGCGCAAAGAATCCGCCAGCGCATCGTCTTTGCCTAGATAGCCGTGCCGCTTCGACAATACAAGCCGGATCGCGGGAACGAGTCTCCGCGCTAAGCAACTTTAGAGATTTTGGACTCAATTCTGGTAGACAGGCGCTCTTGCGGCGTTGATCTGGAGGATGCGGGGGAGCGAAGAATCAGACGCGGTGCATCAGCAATTTTTCGCAGCCGACGAGCACGTCGTTTTCGTCGATCAATTCTTTTGTCGAGCGCAGCACGGCGGCTTCGAGTTCGGCGCGGAGTTGGCGGTGGTTGCCGGGCCAGACGTAAGCGTGCAGTTTCCGCATGGCCGCGTCCGTAACCGTGACCTGACGGCGGCTTTCCAAGGCCAGCTTGTCCAGGAAATATTGGACCAGATACGGGATATCTTCGAGGTGGGCTCGCAGCGCCGGCACGTCGATTGCCGCGCGGCTGAGCTTATCGAAAAGGCCTTTGCGGAAGAGGCCGTCGTGAACGGCGGTTTCCAGATCGACCTGGGTGGCGGCGATGATGCGAACGTCGGCTCGAACTTCATTGACGGCGCCGACCGGGCGCATGCACTTGTCTTCGATCAAGCGTTGGAGTTTACTCTGGCAATCGGGCGTGAGATCGGTGATTTCATCGATGAACAGAGTGCCCTCGTCGGCTTGCAAGCAATAGCCGGGCTCATCGACACCCGGTCCGCCGGCGGTCGCTCGGCGGCCGAAGAGATCACCTTCGATCAACGCGGGCGCGATGGAGGAACACGGGACATAGACAAATGCTCCGCTCTTGCGCGGGCTTTGGCGATGCAGATAATTCGCGACCATATCCGCGCCGACGCCCGGTTCGCCGCGAATCAGTACGGGCAGCGGTTGGGTCGCCACCTTGGCGATCTGCTGCCGCAATTGAACCATCGGAGCGCTGTCGCCGATCAATTCATCCACGGCCGGCGGATTGGAGCGCAGGCGGGCCACTTCCTTGCTCAGATTTTGCCGAATCTGCAGGCCGCGAAGACAACCGCCGAGGAAGTCGGCCATGCCCTCGGCGAACCGCAGATCGCGATCGACGAAGTAGCCGCCTTTTTTGTAAATGTGCAGCATTCCGAGCGCCACGCCGGAGGCTCGAACGGGCACGCACAAAGCGTCGGTCACTTCCTTGAGGCTGTCCGCGGGGTGGCTTTCGCCGATTTCAGTGCCGAGCCAGACGCTGCGACTGTCGCGCTGCGAACGCCGCGTCAGTTGCCGGCTCAGCGCATGGTCGATGCCGGCCGTCTCCGGCACGACCATCTTGGGCAGCGGGTCGGCCGCATCGGGGCTGAGATAGCCAGCGACGTAGGCATCGCTTTGGCTCAGCATTAATTGAAGAGCTGGCTTCAGCACGGCGGCCGGGTCGTCCACGCCGACATGGCCGGCCATGAACGTGCACAGCACCAGCGATTCATCGGCGTGCAGAAACGAAGTGCTCAAACTGCTGCTGGAGGACGTCGCCGTCTTGCGCTCCGGCAGCGTAATCCGCGAAGATGACGATGTCCCGACGGGCTGATCGGGAAGCTGAAAACGCATGCGGATTTCGCCAACGCGAATTTCCTGCCCGTGGTTGAGGTCTTCCCGCTGCTGCACGCGTTCGCCGTTGATCCAGGTGCCGTTGAGGCCGAAATCCTGGATTTGCCAGCGGCCGTCCTCGAAGAAAATCTTCGAGTGCAGCCGCGACGCATGCTCGCTTCGTAAAACGATGGTATTGTCCCGGCTGCGGCCCATGGAAGCAGCCTGGGATTCTTCCAAGTCGATCGTTTCGGGCCGGGCGTCGCCGGCTTCGACCGTTATTCGGGCTCGCATGGTTTGGTCGGGCTGGGCTGTCCGCCGTGAATTGGCCCGCCTCTGAAGGATCCTTGAGCGAAAACCACTACCCTATTGTTGCTCACCTTAGCGGCCCGTGCAAGCGAACCCGCCGTGTTCCTCGCCAGAACTCCGCCGATTCCCGAGGATTTCATGCCTTCCGATTACGTTACCTACCTGGAAAGTGCCCTGGACAGCACCCGTTTCGAGAAGGGCAAACTCTGGTCGATCCACCAGGGCCGGCCGCTTTGGGTGCGGTATGATTTGGCGGCCATCAAAGCCGCCGTGACGCCCGGTGACTTCGCGAACCGCCCAGGCTCCCTTTGGCGCTATCGCGAACTGCTGCCGCTACCATTCACCTCCGGGCCGGTCAGTCTTGGCGAAGGCATGACTCCGCTGCTGGATTGCCCGCGTCTGGCCCAGTCGCTTGGCTTGTCTCACCTTCTGGTCAAGGACGAATCACAGTTGCCAACCGGGAGTTTCAAGAGCCGCGGCATGACCGTGGCGGTAAGCATGGCGAAACATCTGGGCGTGAAGCGGTTGGCCTTGCCGACCGCCGGCAACGCGGGCGGGGCGGCCGCGGCTTATGGGGCGCGCGCCGGGATGGAAGTGTTTGTCTTCATGCCTGACGACACGCCGGTCGTCAATCAGATGGAAGCGCACTTGTTTGGCGCTAAGGTCTTTCTGGTCAACGGGCTCATTACCGATTGCGGAAAACTGGTCCGCGAGGGAGCGGAAAGGGCGGGCTGGTTCGACCTGTCCACGCTGAAGGAACCGTACCGGCTGGAGGGAAAGAAGACGATGGGGCTTGAGGTAGCCGAGCAGCTGGGGTGGCGACTTCCCGACGTGATTCTTTACCCAACCGGCGGCGGAACAGGGTTGATTGGCATGTGGAAGGCATTCCGCGAGCTGCGCGAGCTGGGTTGGCTCAACTCCGACAAACTGCCCCGATTGGTGAGTTGTCAAAGCGACGGTTGCGCGCCCATCGTTCGCGCGTTTGAAGCCGGAGAGCGCTTCGCTCAGCCGTTTGCGAACGCACACACGATTGCCAGCGGGCTGCGCGTGCCGGCGGCGGTGGGTGATTTCATGATGTTGGATGCAATCCGCGAGAGCGGAGGCTGCGCCATCGCCGGCCGCGAGGGCAATATTGGCAAGTGGATGAAGGCGGCCGCCAGCGCCGAGGGAATCAGCATTTGCCCCGAAACGGCGGTCTGCTTCGATTGCGTCGAACGGCTAAGACAGGCAGACCGGATTCGACCCGGCGACGAAGTGGTTATTTTCAACACCGGCGCTTTCCAGAAATATCTGGAAGCCGTGCCCCTATCGTTACCTCGTCTGGACAAGGACAAGCCCATCGACTATCCGGCACTCATTGCCGGTTGAACCGACGCGCCGTGGCCTCGATTGGGCAAGTTCCCGTCGTCATGCCGCCACGCCGCGAACGTTGCTTCCGCGTCAAATGGGGGATTGCATGCGCCGGATGGGAATGGCCTTAGCGGGCTTCGTGCTCGTCGGCCTGTTAATATCCCGGCCAACGCTCGCGCATGCGGAATCGCCGTTGACGCCCGGTGAGCGTGCCTTGTTCCCCATCGAGCCAAACGAGCCTGAGAGTCCGCCGGTCAACTCAGAACCGCCCGCTGAACGTCATTTGCTTGAAGCCGCACAAATGCCGCACGCCGAGTTCGACTTTGGCGAACACAACATCGCTCGGCCCCAAAATGACGTTTATCATCGCGGCCAATGGGGCGTGTCGTACCTGACCGGCTTCTATGGCATCAATCTCGGCCCGGCGCCAATTCCGTTCAGCATGTTGCCGGAGATGGTCCGCTTCCACCGCGTGTTCAACGATCCGCGGCCGGACCGGCTGTTGCGCGGCAGCTTCGAGTGGATCTTTGAGCTTGATACGCTGCCGGTGGTCAACGGGCCGGCTTCCATCGTCATCGGCGGCTCGTTCCTGGTTCGTTACAACTTCCGAACAGACACGATGAAGCGGCTGGTATTTTACGGGCAAATGGGCGGCGGCGGCATGTTTACCGACGCCTACATGTATCGCAGCATGGTTCTCAGCACCGGCTTCGAGTTCATCATTCATTGGGGCATCGGCTTCAATTACTTCCTCACGGACCGGCTGGCCCTCACCGCGGAATGGTCCTATTTGCACTTTTCCAATGGCGGCATTCTGCTGCCGAATATCGGCGTCAATCAGATGGGTGGGCTGATCGGGCTCACCTACTACTTCAAGCGTCGCAAGCCGATTTGACCGGCACGATTCCGGGAACTAGGCTCGTGTTGGTGGAGTCCCCCCGTCCCGGCTCCTTCCCTTGAAGGATTTTCCATGTCAATGACCGTTGCCCAATTAGCGGACCCACGCTCGATTGCCTCGAAAGTCCTGGCCGCGATCGTCATGCTGGGACCAGCGGCAGTTTTGGGATTGGGTGCGTTCACTGGTCGAGGGGGCGAGCCGCTTTGGTCGTGGATGGGCACCGGCGTTTCCGTGCTCACGGCCTTGGTATTGCTTCGATTCTTCACCGGGCGTTCGCTGCATTCGCCGTTGGCGTGTGTTCCCTGTCTGATCGGTGCGATTTTCTTGTGGTTGGCTCGTCCGGATACAAACGAGCCGTTTGGCAAATTCGCCCTGGGGTTGTTTGTTTTGGTTCCCGTCTGCTTGTTTGCCGGTCAGGCGTTGATTGCCACGGGAGCGCCGGCCTTGCGGCGCGGACGACAGCTCGCCGAGGCCCTGCAGAAAAAAACCGATTGGCCCGCCGATCTGCACGCTTGCAGGCTCTTACCGGAAGTCGCGGCGCTTCGCGAAGCGCTTCGGGAAGAAGCCGCACCGGTGCTCTCGCTGCTTGACGACCCCAAGCCGCAAGTGCGCGTGGCCGCGCTGGCCGCCCTCGAACATCGCAAGTCGTGGCGCATCGGTCAGCCCGACGCCGTCCT
Source organism: Gemmataceae bacterium (assembly GCA_041495645.1). Taxonomy (GTDB): domain Bacteria; phylum Planctomycetota; class Planctomycetia; order Gemmatales; family Gemmataceae; genus JBGQCZ01. Next base: position 5,282 of record JBGQCZ010000028.1, read on the forward strand.
CAAACTGGCCGTCGCCGATCCCGAGCCCGAAGTTCGGGCCGCCGCGGTGACGGCTTTGGGCAGCGTCAAGCAACGGCTGTTTCTTGAAGAACTGGCCGGATGTCTGCGCGATACCTCCTCGCCGGTTCGCAAGGCCGCCGCCGAGGCCCTGCTTTGGGACTGCGAACGGCGCTGGATCTGGGTCCGCCACGCGATCCACGATGCCCTGGCCGATCCGCGCTTCCTGGGCGACGGACCACTGACGATCACCAGCGGCGAGTTCGGTTCGCAGGCCGTCTCCGATTTTGCCGCCTGGGCCACCGAGTCTGGTCCGCTGGGTGTGCGTGCCACTCAGACCCTGGCGTTACATTACCGCCAGCGACTCGCTGAAAACCCCGATGAAAAACTCGTTGGACAACTGAAGGACCTCGTGGTCGGCACGCGGTCATCGGCCATTCTTCGCATCGAACTCGCGCACCTGTTGCAAAAGCACAACCGGCTTACTCCGGAAGTTCTCGACCGCTTGATGGACTCCACGAACCCTGCTCCCTTGCGGTTACTGGCCGTGGAATCGTTTCTCCAAATCGGCCCGAACGAAGCGGCCGTCGAAGCGTTGCGGCAAGTGGCCCGACAACCGAACCGCGAGCTCGCATTGCACGCGGCCGTGATCGTGCAAAAGTACCTGCATGTCGACTTAGGGCTTGCCCTGGGCCAGCCGGCGCCTGCCATTCACACCCGGCAGGCCGCCGAAGTTACCCGTCGCATTATTCAATGGTCGGCGGAGACGCCCGAGGAAAATGGTGAAGCCGGGCAGCCGCGCAGCGATTTGATCCCGCAAAAGGCCGGACTTCAAGATTGGGACTGACATACTCAGCCCACGATGACGCGCGGCCGCTTTTCGTGATCCAACTCGATTCGACGCAACAAATCCTGCGCCAGCCACGGAACGTTGCCTTCGCCAAACAACAGAAACTTCAAGTTCGCCGCGAGCGGGGTCTGATCGGACCAGCCGAAATGGATTTCCGGCGGCTCGCCGACCTTCGAGAATTCCAGACCCACCGCCACAATCACGTGCGCTATCGATACGCACCGCGTGACCTTGATCATGAATCGTCGGCTTTCTTCACGGATTGACACGAGCGGCCGTTGCAGAAAATCGCTTGGGTCGCCCATTTCTACTTCCAGAAAAATGATCGGCACGTGATCGCCCACGCGGTGGCGGGAGCGAATCAGGCGATCCCGGGCATCCAAGTCGCTACGACCGCCCGGGCGCATTGGCACGAGCACCGAGTATTCGAGGTGCCGCACCTTGTCCCACAGCGCGCGCGTCGAGTCGCTCTCGAATTCGAACCCTTCGAAGCGAAATTCGCGGGCCCGCCACATTCGCGACGCCATCGACGTGGAAACGATGGCGGCGATAAAGAGCCCCGCGATCCCCACGCTGCCCGGATGATAAACGACGATTCCACAACCCATTAGCGTGAAAATCAAAGCGACCGCGGCAAATGGCAACGACAATAGACTTCGCACAAAGCCGCCGCCGCGACGAACGTCGAGCGCCGAGGCGGCCGCCGCTGAGGTAAGCAATGCCAACACACTCACGGCATACGCGCTACGCTGGTTCTCGACACTGGCGCGGAACACGATCGTTACCGCCAGGTTGATCACCATGCACAGGTTGTAAATCAGGCCCACCGCGTAGGCCCAGCGCAATTCCATCCCGAAGCGAAGCAGGAATTGAGGCAACAGGTTTTTCAATCCGAGCGCGACGCTGGCCCCTGCGAGACTTAGGACGAGCACGGTCGTCAAATCGTACACCGTGCCAAACGCGATTCCAAACATCGGGTTTACGTCTTGCGCCGCGATGCCCGGCGCCAATTCGCCGCCATGAGCCAGATATGCCAGCGCCCGTTCACGGGCAGGGCCGCCCGGCATCATGCTCGACGGAATCATCAGCAGCGTGGTCACAAGCGCCGAACCAATCAGCAGCGCCGCCATCACGATCGCCGACGTAAACAGCAGTTTCCTCGTGTTGGCAACCTGCGTCCGGCCCTCGCCGCGGACCACCGGCATCACCACTAAGCTCATTTCAAATCCGCTCAGCCCCAATGCCATCTTGGGCAAAAGCCACAGGCACATCTTCACGAGGGACCACGCGTCACCACCTGCCCAAGACGGCCTGGCAATTTCCCATTCTCCGGCTCGAACGTTGGACCACCACGCATCAAGAAGTTCCTGGTGCCGCACCAGATACACCAGACCGCTGCACACGATGACCGCCGTCAACAACAAATAGCCGGCCACCAGAACCGCCGATGCCTGCACCATCCGGCGCGTGAAACCACGCCAAACGATTGGCCACATCACGAAATAAATGGCGAGCAACAGCAGAGTTGTTACCAGTTGCCGATCCCAGAATCCCCAAAAGGCCTGCCAAACGGCATTGTCCGAAACGGGCTTGGCGCGCATGCCGGCCGCGGCCCAGTTATTCAGAGTGTTCTGCCAGGCTTCGTTTGGATGATTCAGCAGGTGGACGGACGCGTCCGCGGTGGAGAGCGTGCGGGTGAAAATGAAATTGGTCGCGGCGAAACCCAAAAGGACCAAGACGGCGAACTTGCCGCGCCAGCCGTCGATAAGCCGCTCGAGCATGGCCGCGGAGCCTTGCCCGGGTGGCGACTTGCCGGCGACGTAGGCGTAGACCGGCAGCGCTCCCAGCAGCGTGAGCAAGACGATCGCGGCGGTCGCGAGCGGGGCGAGCAGCCCGGCCGATTCGAAAGCGATGGACGGCTGATAGGCCAGCGTGCTGAAGTAATCGAGCCCGATCAGGCCGAGCACGAGCGGCCAACTGGCACGGTACTTTGGCGAATTCAGGCGCGGATTGTTGGTGTCGCCGGCATCAGTTGACATGGCGGATGCTCGTGCCGGCTATTCGTGGCGCAGGGCCTCGATCGGGTCCAGTCTCGACGCGCGCCACGCGGGATAGAGGCCGAATATCACGCCTACGCCCAATGACACCAAGAGCGACAAGCCGATCGGCCAGAGGAGTATTTTGGCCGGCAGACGTTCGCCGAAAAGCCATTGAACCAAGGGCGGGGCAATGTAAATTGAAACCACGCCGATCAAAACGCCCACGATGCCGCCGACGGTTGTCTGCATCACCGCTTCGATCAAAAACTGGAAGACGATATCCCTACGCTTAGCGCCGAGGGCTCTGCGGATGCCGATTTCGCGCGTCCGCTCCGTCACCGTCGCGAGCATGATGTTCATGATTCCGATGCCGCCCACCAACAACGAAATGCTCGCGATCACCAGCAGCAAGATGGTAAATCGGTTCTGGGTTCGCTCCGCGTCTTCCAAACGGTCGAGCGGAACGGTCACGGCATAGTCTTTCTTGGCGCCGTGATTGCGTTCGAGAATCTCGCGAATCAGGTTACCCGCCGCGCGAACCTTCTCGCGCCCCGCGGGCGAATCAATGTTGACATCCAGCGTTAGCGTCACTTGATGAATTGCCACGTCCTCGCCACTCATTGAGCCAGAAGTACGGATCACGACTGCCTTGCCAAAGCGGGCGTTGACGGTCCGCAACGGTACGTACACGTCGTTGTTGAACTCCTCGGCCGCGAGGCTGCCGCCGGTCCCACCCGTTGGCATGCGGTCCTTCATGACTCCGACGATCCGATAAAAGTGGCTGCTCATCAGGATCGATTGACCAATCGGATCCTCGAATGGAAACAAGGCATCGGCGGTCGCGGCCCCCAACACGCACACATTCTCCATGTCGTCGTTGTCTTTGTCGATCAAGAATCGGCCACGGGCCAATTCGATTTTGGTTACTTCGGCATATTCGGGCAGCGTGCCGACCAGCCGCCCATTGAACATCTTGCCTTCGGTTCGCACTTCCTGAGGAATCACGCGCATGCGGATCGAGCGCACGATTTCGGGGATCGTCAAGAACTGTTCGTAGTCGCGCTGGGTAAGGCCGTAACTAGCCACGAAGCTGCGCCGGCCCGCGGCGGAAGCGGCGTCGTCCGCCGGCTTGACCGAGCGGACGATGATATTGGTTGCGCCCTGGCGGCGAATATCATCCAAGGCGTCCTGCTTGCTGCCTTCGCCGAATGCCAAAAGCGTGATGACCGCGACATTGCCGATAATGATGCCCAGCACCGACAGCGCCGAGCGCAGCCAATTCAACCACAGGCTGCGCAGCGCGAGCAGTACATTGCGCCGGAATTTCGTGAGGCTGAACATCGGACACCTTAGAGCCGGTGACGATCAGGCGGTCACCCGTGCTTGATTTCGTTCGTCGGACTCCACATGACCGTCGCGCATGCGAATGACGCGACGCGCCCATTGCGCAATATCGGCCTCGTGCGTCACCATGATGATCGTCTTGCCGGACTCGTTCATCTTCATGAGCATCTGCATGATCTCGACACTGGTGCGCGAATCGAGATTGCCGGTTGGCTCGTCGGCGAGAATCACCTGCGGATCGTTCACGAGGCTGCGGGCAATGGCCACGCGCTGCTGCTGGCCGCCGGACAATTGCATCGGACGATGGTCGAGTCGATCACCCAGCCCGACCATTTCCGCCAGGCGGATGCAGCGTTCGCGGGTTTCATCGGTCAGCCGAATGCCCTGGTACAGCAGCGGCACCTCAATGTTCTCGACGACCGTGTATTGCGGCAAAAGATTGTACGACTGAAAAATGAATCCCAGATACTTGCTGCGAATCTCCGACAACTCGTCGTCGTCCATTTCGGAGACATCGTTGGCGCCGAGAATGTAATGGCCGGATGTGAGTCGATCGAGGCAGCCGAGTACGTTCAGGAGCGTGGATTTTCCGGACCCCGACGGGCCCATGAGCGCGATGAAATCGCCTTCGTCGAAGTTCAGATTCACGTTTCTTAATGCGTGAACCGTATTGTCGCCGAGATAGTAGTTCTTGACGAGGTTGACGACGCGGGCCATCGCGGGCATGGGAGAGGACCTCAAATGAAAACGCTTGCGGCCCAGCATAATCGCGGAGCCGCAAGCGTCTTGCCAACGACTCAGTCGGCGACTTCCAAACCTTGTTTCTTGGCATTTTCCTTGGCGGCTGCCCGCAGCTGTTCCGGCATTCTCTCAATCATCGCTTTTCGTTGTTGAGGAGTGCCCTTCTTGAACTCCTCCTGGTATTTCTTGATGTCTTCGGCACTTGGCATGCCTCCGCCGCCAGCAACCGGGCCGCCCGCGCCAGGCCCCCTCGAGCCGCCCGGTCCTTTGTTTGGCCCACCCTTGCCATCGCCGGGCTTGCCGTCTCCGGGCTTGGCATCCCCGCCGCCGTTCGACTCGCCGTTCTTCTTCTCGAAGTCGCCCGGTTGTCTGGTCTTGGCCTTGTCGCCGATCAACACCTTTGGATTCAGCACGATTTCGTCGCCTTCCTGAATCCCTTCGCGAATCTCAACGATCTTCTCATTGCTGATTCCCACTTTGATGTCGCGTTCTTCGGGCAGACCGTTGGCCCCTTTCACGAAAATTTTCCGCGTGGCCCCCATTTCCGGCCCGCCAATTACCGCCTGAATCGGCACCGCCACGACGGGCTTCGAAGTTGCATCTACAAAAACCCTGACCTCGGCACTCATACCGGGCTTCAAGTTTGCCACCGGTTCATCGACGGAGACCATCGTCTGGTACATTTTTACATCGGGCGATGCGCGCCAGTCGGGCTGCATGGCGACAGTCGCGATGGAGCGGACACTGGCCTTGAGCATCCGGTCCTGGAAGGCTTCGATGCGAATCTCGACTTTCATGCCCTGCTTGACTTTGTCCACCATTGCTTCATGCACGCGGGTGTTTACCAGCATGTGGTCGAGATCGGGAATGCGAATGAGCGTCTGTCCTTCGCGAACGGGCTCGCCTTGGGCGACGGTGGACTGCTGCGCTCCGAACCCGGACCTCTGCTGCTCGGACACATAGTAGAGGGCCATGCCGTCCCGTGGAGCATAAAACGTGCAATTCGCGATCTGTTCTTCCAGATCTTTGAGTTTTTCTTGTTCTTGTTCCAGAACCTTATTCATCGCTTCGAGGTTCTTGTCGGCCTTTTCAATCTTGGCCTTGGCCTGAATTCTCACCCGCTCAATCGCCAGCTTGGCCAGGTCCCATTGGTTCTTTAGGTTCATTTCCTCGCGAGCCTTGGTGAAATCGTTGAGCAGCCGGTTCGATCCTTGAAGCTTTTCCAGGGCCAATCGGTCGGCTTCCGCTTGGCTGAAACTCACATAGCCCTTGGCGGACATGCGCCGCGACCAGACGGACTTATCGTTGGCTTGTTCTTTCTGGCCCTCGAGGTCGGCCTTCAGCAGATCGAACTCGCATTGAACGTATTTGTCGAAGTCAATCTTGGCCAGTTCTGCTTTGAGTTTCGCGTCCAGCTCGTCGCTCTTATTTTGAGACTCGTCGATGTCTTTTTGAGCTTTCGCGCCCACAACGTCCGACTCGGCCTTCTTGACGGCGATAAGTTGCGTCAGTTTTTGATCTTCCAGGCCCGATTTGTCCAACTCGGTGAGCAGGTCGGACCAGACTTTGAGTTCGTCGAAGGCCTTCGCTGTCTGCGGATTGGCGAGTTCCTCTTTGGTTGCAGGTTTTCCCGCGCGTGCGTTGCGCGGAATCTTGCCGCGATGAGGCCAAACCCAGTCGCCGCGGACGTTGGAGCGGAGATCCTCGGGACGGTTGGTCATCACCTGGGTGCCGTCGTCCACGATCCAGCGAATGGTGGTCGCGAACTGTCCGCCACGCGTGGCCTTGACCAGACACTTGAGGTCTTCGTTTCTGGCTGCCTCGAAGGTGCCCTTCTCGACAACCGTCACTTCCAGCGGTTCCTTCTTGACTAAGTACCAAATCACGTCGTTGTGCGCCGGGGTGAGCCATTCACGGCCGTAGCGAATGCCGACGAAAGCCGCGATGGCCAAAAAGCCAAGAACAAACAGCCCGAGGCCGATCAGAACTGGTGAGTTACCGCGCTTTCGTTTGGCCGGCCGCGCTGACGGCTCGTCCAGATTCGCCGCTGTTTGGTTGGGGCGGTGGTAACCGTTCCCCAGCGGGGACATCGCCCCGGGTTGAGAGGTCAACGGGCTCGCGGTCTCGTGTTGAGTATTCATCGATCCACACTCCACGTGCGTCGAGCGGCAGCATCTCTAGGTCTAAGTAAACATTCATCCGCTGGGTCAGGTAGGCAATCCAGATCTGGTACATGGCCTGCTGGGCGCGAACCAACTGCCCCTGGGCTTGGATCAAGTTATTCGTAAACGTCACGGCGCTGACCGAAGTCGCGCCGCCGGCGCCCGGCCCTTGGGGCTGGCTGAAATTCTCTAAGGCTTGCTCAACCTGATTGTATGCGATGTCCACCAGTTGTTGTTGAATCTTATAGGTTTCCGCCTGAAAACGCAACTGCCGCAAGTGGGTGCGCAGGCGGCTTAACACGTCGTCCTCAGTTGCCTGGAGCGACCGCCGCTCACGCTGGTAATTGATCAGCGTCGTGCGATAGTTGTTTCGCTCGAGCCGTCGCACCAACGGCAATTCGGCATTAACGGTCACTCGTTGCGTAGCTCGGTTAGTGCTGAATGCCACGGGCTTGGCTTGTCCGGGGGGGGTGGCGGTATCCAAATGATACCCGACATCCAGCACTCCAAGCAAGGAATTTGCCTGTACCGCGATTTGCCGCCAAGAATCCACCAGTTGCGCCCGCGCGTTCATTAAATCCAGCCGATTCGTCAGAGCCGTTTGAGCCGAACGGGCATAAGCGACATCTAGCGGCGAACCAACCAAGTCCACTCCATCGACAACCACCGCCGGCGGCTCCGGCCAGGTGTTTCCGAGTTTCGAAACGCGCTCGTTCCGCGCTTCTACCAACTCCAGCTCAATTGCGCTTGCCACCTCATGGAATCGCTGTTGCTGGAGGTAACCGGCCCGCTGTTCCAAGTCTCCCGGCTTGTCGGTGGGTTTCCTGGGCAGGTTTTTCCACGGCTGCGCCTCGTAGCGGCGCAGTGTGTCTTCCAGCTCTCCGAGCACCAATTCACGTTCGATGGCTTTCAATTGAGCCACCAACTGGGCAAGTTGGTCTGTCAGGCTCGGCGGCACCACTTGGTTTTTTCTCTCCGCCTCCGATATCTTGAGTTCCACGTCGGTCTGTTGCAGCCGATTCTTCCGACGCCGTTCGCGCAGATCCGAAAGCCGGCTGGCCAACTGCTCGGCGCTCAGTATCTCTTTCTCCCATGCCCGCCATTCAGGCAAGATCCGCTCCCGAAACTGCGTGCCCCGAACGAAATCACTTTGCGTCAGTTCCTTTTTCAACCGGTCTCGGAGCTTGAGCGCTTCGTCGATACTCCCGTAGCGTGCGACCCGTTTCTGAATGTCTGTGAACTGATCGATGACTTGTTGATAACGATTCATGTGATCTTTGATCGGTCTTAGCGGGGACTGATCGATGTCCAGGCCGAGCATCGGCGACAACCCGAGTTGGATCTTTAGGCTGTCCAGCGCAGAGCGGAGAGACAATTCTCTTTGAAGCACAGTGCTTTGGCCGCTCACTAAGCCTTGTTTGATTTGGCCCACCTGCTGGTCCGAAACCTGATCACCCTCTTTGAACGCCTCGAATTGCACGAGAAACTTGCCGAACGACGCCACGTTTTGCTGGTCAACTTCGAGAAAGGCGGCTTGTTGGACAGCGGGTAAATAACCGCCGCCGGCCGTTGCAATGCCCGTAACCTGCCCGCCCGCCGTTGGGTCGATGCCCTGGTTTCCAAGTGCTTGCAAACCGCCGGCGATATTGACGTAGAACTGCTTGCGAAATCTGGCGTACGAGCGAATTTGGTAGAGCAAGTTCCGTTCGGATTGCGTGAGCGGCTCCAAGTTGACCGCCAATCCGCCGCCGCTCAGCAACGGCTGCGTGATGTCCAACGTCAAAGCGGTAACGCTTACTTGCGGGTGGCCATTGATCAACTCGAATACATATTGATTTGCCGCCCTGTAAAGCAACAACGCACCGGTCGGGAACAACTTGTTGACTCCCGTTCCCACATCGCCGACAAAGCGTTGACGTTCGCCCAATACGGGCGTGAGCGGGCCGGTGGTTTCATAGGCCGAATTGGCCGTGGCCAGGAATTGTGCGGCGAATGAGAACCGCTGTAACGAGACCGGCAGTGCCGCCAGATAAAGGTTCTCGCGCTGATCCTGGTATTCGCGGCTGTTAATCAAGCCAAGTTCGCAAGCCTGTTCCAGCTTGATTAGGAACGCGTGGCTTTCGAGACTCGTGTCGCTGGCCGGGGCGGTGTACTGAGCGGGCTGAACGCCGCCAGACACGGGCGGAAGCGCCGGCGCGGCTTCGGCCCGATTCATCGAATCCCAGGCGGCGAGAAGATCGAGATAACCCGTGCCTTCAATGAGCGCCACGCCCGCTTTTCCGGGCCGCTGTGGGTTGGGCGAAAGTGCCCGTGCGGCGGGGTCGTCCGGGGGCATCGGCGGGCGGTCAGGATTGGTCGGATCGGCAAACCGAGCGCGCCCGTCCGGATAGACGTGCCAATCCTCGATCTTCCAAGGCTCGAAGACGTTCTTTTCCGTAAGCAGGTTGCCGATATCGCGGTCGGCCCGCTCACGGAAGAAACGCCGGGTGCAACCGGCGCCTACCAACGACGCCAGGAGCAACGCGAGCAGCGGCAGAACTTGAGGCCGAAACAACATTATGATGCACCGTGGACGCGACGAAGGCGGAACGACGCGCATACACGGTATCGGCGTCAAGGTTGACACGACTTGAGACGCAAAATCTCAAGAAAGATTGCAGCCTGCCTTGGCTTTGGTGCTTGAAGGAAACGGGCCGGAAATAGGCCTGGTGATGAGAATCAAAACAACTGACGGCGCTTTCGTCGGGTCATCCAATGTTCGAGCCGCTCAAACAAGCGTTCGAGATCGGCCCGGCAAATCGTGCCCATGTTGGCAATCTGGACAAGGCGTTGCTCGGCCAGATATCCGCTTTGCCCGCCAATGAGAAATCCCCATGTCTGACTTCGATCGACGAAATCGTTGCTGGATTCCTCGTCGGGCGGATAGAAACTCGTGATGACGGGGCTGGCCACGCTCTCGTCGGCAAGCGGCGGCAAGCCAATCATTCGCAGCCGGTCGCGGACATAGCGCCCAAGATCCGCGTAATGATCGTATCGCGCTTGAGTCTTTTCCACCGTGTCGTAAACGAGCATCGCGGTTTCCAAGGCGACCAGCAACGGCGATGGCACGGTAAACCGCGGGCCCGCCGATGCGAGCGACGCGGGAATATCGAAATACGACGGGAGTCGTTCGATATCCAAGTTGGACAATGCGTGGGGGTCGGCAAAGACGAGCGACAGACCGGCATAAGAACTCAGAGCCTTCCCGGTGGCCCCACTTGCAAGATAAATGTCGTTGAGGTCGAGCGACACGGCCCCGAGGCTGCTCACGCAATCCGCACAAACCCGTACGCCGCGCGAGGTGGCCAGCTTGATCAGCCCTTGCAGGTCGTTCATCACGCCCGTGCTGGATTCCTGATGCACGCCCCACACCCAGCTGCCGCTGGGCATTTCATCCAACGTTGCCGCCACCTGCTTGAGATCCCACGGCTGGCCCCACTGCCATTCGAGAAGTTTCGGGTTTGCGCTAAATCGATTCACCTGCTTGAGAATCCGCCGGCCAAATTCGCCGTTGACGAGAACCAGGCCATTGTCGGGATTCGGCGCCGCGACGAGTGCCGCCGCAATCGATTCGTTCGCCAGCGTGCCGCTGCCAACCGTAATCGCCACCGATCGGGCATTCGTCAATCGACACAGCGCTTCGCGGACATGTTCAAACCGATCGACGAATTCGGTGCCGCGGTGATAGATCGGGGCCTCGGCAAATGCGGCGCGCACCTCCGGCGCCAACGGAACCGGCCCCGGAAGCATGGACACCGGTTCCACCGTTGCGGCGGCTTCCCGTGCCACCTTTCGTTCCCACAGCGAAATGGTACGCTTCATCTGTTGGTCCACTCGGTCAAGAGTGGCCATCATGGGAATGAACACCGACCCCGTCGGCCCCTTGGCCGGCCCTAAGGCCTCAAAACCTATATGTTTATAAAGAGCAAGTTGTTCCGTCACCCCTGAAATCAGATAGTGCGTGTATCCCCTTTCCTGGGCGAACGCGTTCATGCAGTACGCCAGCCCGCCAATCACCATGCGGTGACGCTCGTCGTGTTCGATTGCCAACAGCCGCACTTCCAACGGCCGCATTCCCGGTTTGCAGATGACCGACCGATCCGGCAGCC
>JBGQCZ010000029.1:0-16532 GCA_041495645.1 Gemmataceae bacterium
ATCAGCAGCAGAATTCCGGCAGTGAATACGAGGCAGGCGCCCAACACGATCGTCATGATCTTGTCGACGACCGTGATGTACAACTTGTAAGCATGCGAGGGTTTTCCGGCATTCGGTCGAGTTTCGCCATCGGCCTTTGGAGCAACTTCGAGGGAATGGCTCGATGAAAACAGTCGCGACCAAATTGACCGTCCGCTTTGTTTTCTGCTGACCCGATAGATGAGGAAGCGAGCGCTCGCGTTCATCACAATGCTAACCAGAAACAAGACGAAACCCAGCTCAACGAGAGCCGACAAATAAAGGTCATACGTGGCTTCCGTGAACTCGTTGGCGATCACGCTGGCGATGGAATTGCCCATCGCGAAAGGCGACAAGTTGATGTCCGTTTTGTTGCCGATTAACATCGTTACGGCCATGGTTTCGCCGAGCGCGCGTCCCAACGCCAGAAAGCAACTGCCAAAAATCCCAGGGCGCGCGTAGGGCAAGACCGCATTGCTGATCATTTGCCAGCGCGTCGCGCCCAATGCGTACGCTCCTTCTCGCTGAGTTCGCGGAACGGCCCGGCAAACGTCAAAAGAGACCGATGTGATGTACGGGACAATCATGATCGCCAAGACGACGCTGGCGGTCAAAATGCCGACGCCTCCTTGATTCGGGCCGCCAAGTGCCGTAAACGCCTTCTGCATGAGCGGGGCAAGAACGAACAGGCCCCAAAAGCCGTAGACGACGCTCGGAACCGCAGCCAACATTTCGACCAGAAACGCCCCCACTCGTCGCAGCCAGCGCGGGGCGATTTCCGCGAGAAAAGCCGCGGCGCCGACGCCGAGCGGAACGGCGATCATCAAAGCGAGTATTGATGTGGCGGCGGTTCCAAAAATGAAGGCGGCGGCGCCGAATTTCCGGTGGTCCGGTTCAGGATCCCATATGCGGCGATAAAAAAACTGCAGTCCGCTGTCTTGGATCGACAGCCAGGATTTCCAAATCAGGACCAACACCAACAGCACGGCGACGACAATAATGAGAATTGCCGCAAGACAGCAAACCTGCTTGAAAAGGAAGTCCGCAAAACCGGAAGGCCCACCCGTCGAACCGCCGCCCGCGTTTGCAGTCACGCTGTCTGTCGGCGCGGTCGGCGGTGGTGGTGGATCAGTGATGGACATCGTGTCTGTTATCGCAATTATCGGTCAGTCGCCAACCTTCACCAGTTCCAGCTTCTTCTCCAGCTTCTTGATCAAGCCTTCCGGCAGCCGCGCGTAGTGAAGGGCCGCGGTTTGCTCCTGGCCCTCGTGCGTGACCCAACGAAGGAAGTCGATCACTGCTTGCCCCTTATCGCTGGGGAGTTTGCCGTAAATGACCGCCCAAACCGTGCCGCTGATCGGGTAGGCATCTTCGCCCGGCGCGTCCGTGATCGAGTAACGCAAGTCGTCGGGAATGCTCGACAGCGAACCGTTCGCCGCGGCGGTTACCGACTCCAGGCTTGGCTTAATCGTCTTGCCTGCCTTATTCTTCACCGAACCATAGTTGATCCCGGCTTGAAGGGCGTAGGTCAACTCGATGTAGCCAATCCCGCCTTCGGTCTGTTTGGTTTGCCGAGCGACCGCCTCGTTGCCCTTTTGGCCGATGCCACACGGCCAATTGACGGAAGTGCCGACGCCCACCTTTTGCTTCCATTCCGGGCTAACCTTGGACAGGTAATCAACGAAGATGTACGTTGTTCCGCTACCGTCCGAACGATGAACGACAACGATTTCAAGGTCGGGAAGGTCCATGCCTGGATTCAATTCCTTCAGCGCCGGATCGTTCCATTTTTTGATCTTGCCAAGGTAAATATCCGCCAAAACCGGCCCCGAGAAGACCAGCGATTCTTTGACATCCTTTAGAGTGTAAGCGGGAACGACGGCCCCCATCACCAAGGGAATGTGGACGGCCTCGCTGCCGTTCTGTTTGACCTTATCGAGTTGCTCCTGGTTCATGGGACTATCGGTGCAGCCAAAGTCGAAGGTCTTGGCGGTCATTTGCTGGATTCCGCCGCCAGAACCAATCGATTGATAGTTGACCTCAACGTTCTTCGATTTCTTGTACTCGTCGCCCCACGTGCTCATCATGGGGTACACGAAGGTAGAGCCGCCCCCATTGAGTCGCTTCGCTTGTCCACCGCCGTTGTTCGATGAGCAACCCAACAGCGGCAGCAAACCGAGCACGGCAACACTAGCAATCGCCAGGAGTGAGCGTCGCATGGGGTTCTCCAATTCTTCTGTTGAGACTCGGCCAGCTTGTGACATTGATGCCGTTGTCAGGGTAGACACATACCCTGCGAATCAGATGTAGAAATGATGAAGGTTTCGTGTAGAGCGCTAGGAAATGCTCAGATCGCTTCTTTTCTCGCTCGATCTACACCCAATCCCATGACCAGAATTGCCACCAAGACGTGTTTGGCGACGACCAAAGACAAAACTGCCGGGATTGGCCCCATCGTGCAGAACCATGCGGTCAGGAACACGGTCACCGACGTGTACATGATCAGCCGGAGGCGCGATTGCAAACCGCCGTAAGAGCGGTCTGTCATGCCAACGCGAGGCGGCCGAGTCGGAGGAGCCATCGCGAACATTCCAAACTCCTGAGCGAGCCTGAGTCGCGCTCGACCAATGTGCGTGGTTCTACAGCACAACCGATTCGGGGCACACAAGCCTGACGCGCGAGCGAAGGATCGCGGCGTTCCTTCGCTCGCGCGTCAGGCTTGTGTGCTGCGAAATCACACAGTTCACCTTAATGCGAGTATATCGTGGTCATCCGCCGACCGCTACTTCTTTTCGGGGGGATACGCTCGTCGCAGGCGGGCCGAGCCCGATTGCATTTGCACGATATAGACCGTTCGCCGTGCTCCTTGCTGTTTGGCGAACCAAAACGGCCCGGTAAGGCAATCGGTTTCGAGCTTTTCCAATTCCTTGAGCAACGCATCCCTCTTGAAGGTCTGCGCCTTCTTGGCCGCGTTCAGGAGCACGCGGATTCCATCCGCGGAAAGGGCGGCGTCCACGTCCGGCGGCTGTTTACAGCGATTGCGGAAGTCGGTGGCAAACTTCTGGACTCTTTCCGATTTGTCGTCCAAAGTAAACGCGGTCGAAAACACGATCCCCTGGCTGCGCTCGCCGTCCTGCCGAAAAACGGCTTCCGCTTCTTCGCCGCCAAAGAGCACCTGCAGGTCCTCGGACTTATTCGTTTGCCGAAGCGCTGCGCGAAACTGGAGCAAGTCGCGCGCCCTTCCACAGAACAGGATCGCTTTGGGAGCGGAGGCAACAACCTGAGCGCTCAGTTCGTTCATCTCGCCGGCGTTGCGAAATCCCCAATCGGACTTGATCTTGCGCTCGGCGGTTTGGAATTCGGCCGCGAAGGCGTCGCGAATCGCGCCGTAGAGCGGTTGCGAGAGATCGCAAATCGTGGCGATCTCGGTCACTTTCATTTCCCCGGCCGCGTAACGGGCCAAGTATTTGCCTCGCTCCGACGGATAAATTCCTACCGGCCATACGCTCTTGGAATTGCCGCCAGGCAATCCGCCCGATGGCGTCACGAGGACGCCGTTCACCGCTTGGACTGATGAAACGATCTTTTCCAGTTGCGCCAAATCAGTGCCGCCAATCAATGCCACGACACGATTCACCGTCAACAATCGGGTGGCCTGGAACGTGAACCCGTCCAGATCCGCTCCCGTGTCGCCATTTACCACGGTGACGGGCCGCTGCTCGATTGCCTTGGGATCGTCGTGGTTGAATTCCTCGACGACACCCGCGACGGCTTCGCCCAGACGAATGCCCTCGGCTTGATCCGGGCCGGTGCGAGGCGCAAGATGGCCGATCTGATGCGAGTCGCCGGGCGAACGTGTGCAGCCGGCTAGAAGCGCCGCCGCGATCAGAACTGCCGTAAGCAAAACCTCACGGGCGACAGCCCGTGGGGCGCGTAGTTGTGTCATTGAGTCATAGTACGTCGAGCGAAACCGGCGGAAAGCCGCGCGGCGCGCGATCAATGCCGGAACAGGAATTCCCGCGTGTTGAGCAGGGCCCAGAGCACGTCTTCCCAGGCCTTGCGCTTATCGCTGCCCTTGCCAACGTGACCGAGAGCGGCGTTCACTTCACCCGGCAACGGCAATCGCGCCAACGCCGTGAGATATAGCTCGTTGAGAATCTCGCCTTCGGGCTTCTTGGCAGTCAACAACTTGCCCAATCTGTTGTTGGCGTTGCGAATCTTGTCGTTGATGGTCGGGCCGTTGATGAGTTGCAATGCTTGGGCGAGGTTGCTATCGCTCTCGCGCTCGCACTCGCACGCCAATTCGCGGGCCGGTTGGCCAAACGTCTTGAGGAACGGGTGGTTCACTTCACCGTCGGGCAACTGAATGGCCCGCGTTCCGGCGGGCAGACCGGCAAATTTCTCCGGCACGGCGGTCACGTCGCCCAGCGCGTCGAGCAGTTGCTCGGCGGTCAGCAATTTGGTTACGGCGTGCGAGAAGTAGCGCGTATCGTCCTTGTTCGTGGGTGTCGGTTGAGCGCTCAATTGGTAGGTGCGCGACATCATCACCGTGCGGATCAGCTTCTTCACGTCAAAGCCGCCGGCGAGGAAATCCTTGGACAACGCGTCGAGAAGTTCGTCGTTGGCCGACGGATTTGAGTCGCGGAAGTCATCGACCGGGTCGACGATGCCCTTGCCCATCAGGTGGAACCAAATCCGGTTGGCGACCGACTTGGCGAAGAAGGGGTTGTCGCCGCGGGTGAGCCAGTCGGCGAAGGCTTCGCGGCGGTCCTTGCTGGCCGGGATCGCCGGCACTTCGCCGCCGAGGAAACGCGGCGGCATGGTCTTGCCGGTCCGCGGCTGGGTAACTTCCCCCGATCGATCTGCGAAGATCACTTCCGAAGTGACTTCATTTGGCTTCGGCGGAAAGTTCGGGTCTTTCTTCTGCTTCACGCGAACGAAGAACGCGGCCATGCTGTAATAATCGTCCTGAGTCCAGCGCTCGAACGGATGATTGTGGCACTTGGCGCACTGCATGCGGATGCCGAAGAAGAGCTGGGCGGTAGTTTCCGCCAGGCTGGTCGGGTCGCGGGCGATCCGGTAGTAATTGGCCGGCGGGTTCTCGAACGACGAGCCGTTGGCGGTGAGCAGTTCCCTAGCGATCTTGTCGAACGAGGTATTGTCGGCGATATTTCCGCGCAGCCAGCTTTGGAACGTGTGGACTCCCTTGAGTTGAACGGTCTTGCGGCTGGAGCGGAATACGTCGGACCATTTGAGCGTCCAGAAATCGGCGTATTCGGACCGCTGCAACAATCGGTCGATCAACTTGACGCGTTTGTCCGCGGACGAATCGCTCAGGTAGGCCTTGGTTTCGTCGGCCGTCGGCAACAAACCGCACAGATCGAGGTACGCGCGGCGAATGAACTCCGCATCGGTGCACAGTTCCGACGGAGCAATGTTCAGCATTTTCAATTTGGCGAATACGTGCTTATCCACGTAATTCGCTTCCGGTGGATTCGCCCAAACAAAGCCGGGCTTTGGCTCGAGGTACGTGAGTCGCACCGCTTGCATTTGATCCAGGTAGCGGCAGAGGATGGCCACTTCGCCGGACTGCTTGAATTCAACCAGACCATTCATGGACACTTCCGCGATGGCGCCATCGCTGCTACTGAACACGGTCAGCCGGGTCACATCTTTCACGGCGCCTTCGGCATAGTGAGCGACCACGGCCAATTGCTGCCAGCGGGCGGGGGCGTTTAGCACCCGGCTGCCAGGCATGACGTCAATCTTTTTCAACGCCGGCAAATTGGCCGGGTCGTCTTGAAGTCCCTCCGCGAGCCAAGCCGTAAGCACTCGTGCAGGCAGGCTGTCGGCGCTGAAGCGCGAGCCGCCTTCGTGTGGGATGCGGCCGAGCGATTTCAACATGATCAAGCTGGCGGACGGATTCAGTTTGTCGGTGCGGCGGCCAAGGACATCGCGAGTCAGCTGCACGAAGTCGGATGGCGGATCGTACCCGCGCAAGCTCAGCTTGAAGCCGTTCTTTCCGCTTGGAGTGCCGTGGCAAGCGCCTTGATTGCACCCGCCGACATTGAGCGATGCCACTACTTGATGCCGGAAACTAACAGGCTGCGGCTTGTCCATGTCGTTCACGGTGACGGGCGCTTTCGACGAAAGGCCGCCTGCTTCGACGACGAGAAATGTTGAGCCATTTGCAACCGGGCTCGCAAACCCGTCGGTCAAGCTGGCCACATTCGTTTGTTCAATCCGCAATGTGGCGAACGGTGTTAAGTCTCTTACTGTACCGTCGGCGTATTTGCCCGTTACGACCAGCTGTTGATTCGCTCTTGGACCGTTAAGCACAATTGTGGCCGGTTGAATCACGAGCGCGGCGGGTTGGCCGATCTGGTTGGCGCGAGCTTCCGTCCCACTTGGCGGCGCAGCGGTCACAGATGATGCGGCAGCGAATATCAACGCGACGCTCAAAAGCGAATGCAAACTACCGACCGTCCAAATTCGTCGAATAACATGGAGAGAGCGTGGCATGACGCAAAGCCCCCAAAGGTGGGTGGGTAAGACAAGTCGAGGAAGGCAGGTTGGCAGCGTTCGGGCGTGTCATCACCGCCAACGGGAGGGCGGTAAGACAAGTGTAGCGAACTTTGCGCCGGAATGCGACTGTTTTCCTCGCAATTCTCCATGAGCGGCAACGAAGTGAAGGTTAGGCGGCATATGCGAATGATCTCGACTTTGCCGGTAGGAAGGCTTGGCGTATGATATGGACAAGCAATCCCTCCTGATTCCCAATGCCGTTACAGCCCCATTACTCGCAGGGGTGTTCGATTTCCAGTTTCCGGCAGTCTATGTTCTGGTTTCGGGGTTGATCTCTCCAGCTAATTGAAACTGGGGTTTCCAGCGTTGCATCAAGACCGTTGGGCTCCGCTGTCTCGGTGGGGCAAGTTCTCGACCAAACAGGCCCACAAAGCCATGCCGACGCAACACGTTGATCGTGAGACGTTCCTGGCGCGGTTACGCGAGAGCGGTCTGTTGTCGCCTGAAGAGATGACCAAGGCATTTGAGCTGGCCGGCGAATCCGAACGGGGAAAAACGCTCGCGAAGTTGTTGGTTGATCGCGGGGTGCTGACGCGGTTTCAGGCCGCAATGATCATTCGCGGTCGAACCGACGGATTCATTCTCGGGCAGTACCGAATTCTCGATCAACTGGGCCGTGGCGGCATGGGGCGGGTGTTCAAGGCCGAGCATCAGACCATGAATCGCCTGGTTGCTCTCAAGGTGCTGGCCGCACATTTGATGAAGACGGAACGCGCCCAAAAGCTCTTTCAGCGGGAGGTCCGGGCCGCGGCCCGTCTGGTCCACCCCAACATCGTTACCGCCTACGACGCGAATCAGATCGGCGATCGACATTACCTGGTCATGGAGTTCGTGGACGGCCCCAATCTCCAAGAACTCGTCAAAGAGCGCGGCCCGATGCCGGTGGCGCAGGCTTGCGAGTTCATCCGTCAGGCGGCTTTGGGCCTCCAATACGCTCACGAAATGGGCATGGTCCACCGAGACATCAAGCCGGCAAACCTCCTGGTACATCGCGCCGGCGGCAAACAATTCGCCGTGAAGATCCTCGACTTCGGTCTCGCCCGGCTACAGGAACCAAGTACCGAGACGCCGAGGCTCAACGAATCTCTACCGGCGTCCGAACAGCAAGTCATGGGAACGCCGGACTACCTCTCCCCCGAGCAGGCGAAGAACCTTCATTCCGCGGATATTCGATCCGATTTGTACAGTCTCGGCTGCACCTTCCACTATCTGCTTATCGGTTCGGTGCCTTATCCGGGCGGCACGGCGCTGGAAAAGCTCGTGCGGCACGGCAGCGACGAGGCAACTCAGGTCAACCAGTTACGCGACGATGTTTCGTCGGAAGTTTCGACAATAGTCTCAAAATTGATGGCCAAGAAGCCGGAAGACCGCTTTCAAACTCCGCACGAACTTGTTGTGGCCCTTACTCCGTTAGCGTCACAAGGCTCCGGAACGTTCCCAGCACTTTCGGCGGGGCAGGGGAGCAGCGAACCTGCGACGGGCGAATCGCCTTGGGCGGACATATTCGACGGCGACGAACGCAATGCCCTCATCAGCACTTTCCCAGCCGATTTGTCGGTGACGCCGGTCCAACCCAACGTCCAATTGAAAAAGACGCCGAAGCAGCTGGCATCGACAACGCCGCGAAAAATGCCCGGCTGGATCCCCACGGCGATTCTGGCGGCGGCCGTGGTGGCGGGTTTCATCCTCGGGGCCGTGACGCTCTTGATGTTGCTCAAATAGCCTTCGGACTCACGACTTGAATCGCTTCCGCATCGTTTCCAAGAGTTGTTGCAGATCGTCGGGCAGCGGTGATTCCCATTCAAGCCATCGTTCCGTCTTTGGATTGCGCAATCCCAAATACGCGGCATGCAAAGCAATTCTCGGCGCTCCGCTTTCGTCGACTTGGGGAGCGCCGTGAAGAGGGCGATCGTAAACAGTTTCGCCGCACAGCGGCGTTCCGTGTTCGCCGAGGTGAATTCGCACTTGATGGGTGCGCCCAGTTTCGAGCCGGCATTCGATCAGCGTGAACGGCCCCAATTCCTCTACGATCGTCACATGAGTGACCGCACGCTGGCCTTGTCCGGATTCCGGACCGCTGCCGCGCCGGCCGTCGCCGCGGTCGCGAATGAGCCACGATTCGATCCGGCCCGCCATCGGCCGTCCGCGTGCCAGTGCGAGGTACTTTCGCGCGATCGTATGCCCACGGAATTGCTTCCCCAAATGCCGCTCGGCCTCCGGTGTGCGGGCGAAAACGACCAGGCCGGTCGTGTCCTTGTCCAACCGATGCACGGCCCGCACCGGCCGCGAATCGCCCACAAGCTTCGGCATCAAGTCGGCCAACGTTGGCGGCAGAAACCGTTTGCCGCGCCGGCCAAATTCCTCGGCCTCTTCGGGGTGGCGCATCGTCGTTAACCCCAAGGGCTTCTCGACGACGACGATGTCTTCGTCCAGATAGACCAGCGCCGGCGACTGTCCGCTCCGCTTGGCCTTCTGCCGTGGTTGCGGCGGTCCGGCGGGTTGAGCGTTCTGCCTGGATTTTCGCTCATTCGGGCCAATATCGACGCGTTGTTTTGGCCGCAAGCGCCGGGATGCGTCGGTGCAAACCTGTCCGTTGACGCGGACAGAACGCATTTCAACCAGTCGTCGAATTTGTGACCAGGATTGATTGAGCCGGCGCTTGAGAATGGCAGCGAGCGTCTGGCCCTTTTCGGATTCGCTCACGATGAAAGGCGAATGTGACATGATCGCTTAACGCCGTTGGCGAGCCGCGCTACTCATGTCAGGCGGCTCGCCAACACGTCCAACTTCTCCTCGTCACTCGCTAAATTCCTTGTCATCGATCTTTTCGAAGTGTTCCTGCTTCGTGACGCTGCTTTCCATGAACTTTTTGCCATCGTTGAGCATGGTCACTTTGGTCGGTTTCTTCATTCCTTGAACTTCTTTATATTCCGACATGAACATTTCCTGTTTCACTTCGCCGCCGCCAGCCGGGTCCATTCCCATCCGCTCGACCTTGGTGATGAGAAACGTCGATTTGTCGAAGTAGAGCTTGAGATCCTTCAAGTCCTCGCATACAACCTGGACGCCCACAACCTCCTTTTCGTTCACTTTGCTTTCGCCCAGCGACTTCAGTTCGAACCCTTTTTCCTGGAGCACCGGCGTCAAATTCATGATCTTTTGCATCGCGATCGATTTCTTCAACTCGGCTTTTTGCGCATCCGGAACGGGCATGTTCATGCCGTTGACGGACACGCTCATCTTGTCGCCGTTGACCAATTGCACCACGGTGACCGCATTGCCCATCACGTCCATTTTGATCGTGGTTTTTTGCCGGTCGGGGTACATGCTGACGCTGTCTGAATTGAATTCCAATTCCAGGCCCATGATCGAGATGGTGCCTTTGCTCGAACTCTTGCTGCCTTTGAATTTGTCGAGTTTCTCGGCCCCGCCGGCTGCGGAGATGGCTTTCTTAATGATGTCTTTGGCCTCGTCCGCGGCGGCCCCACGGGTCGCGAGGCCGAACACGAGACCGACGACTGCTACGGAGAAAAGTAAGTGACGCATGGACTCCTCCGGGAAATAGGGTGCCGACATTTGTCTCAGTCTATGGCCGCACGACGCCCGCAGCAACGGCTCGGTCTTGACACCGTGAATGCCAAAAGACTATGGGGGCTTCGGGAAAGGAGTGCGCCATGCAACTGATTGCCCCCGATGTGCTGAGCGAGGCAAACGGCCTGTCCATTCCATTCGCCGTCGCCGGCATCGTCTTGGGGCTTTTGCTGTGGTCTTTGGGCTGGCATTGGCACCGATTCTGGATCGTCGCGGCCACCACCGTTGCGGCTGGCCTGTACGGTCTGAGCATCCACCAGGCGATTGGCCCGCGTATGCTCGCGGCGGGATTGCTATTGGCGATCGCCGCCGGAATGCTGGCCGTGGACATGTCGCGATTCCTGGCTTTCGGGGCGGGTGGATTGAGCTGCTGGCTCATCCTCCATAGGGTTCTTCCCGGATTCCAGGAACCACTGATCTGCATCCTGTGCGGCGGGCTGCTGGGCATTTTCCTTTATCGTCTCCAACTCATGCTGTTGTTTAGCTTCGCGGGAAGCCTGCTTGCCGGGCACTGCGCAATTTTGCTCATCGAGAAGCTTTCATCGACGTTTGTGGCGGCCGAATGGACGAACGCCAATTCTCTCAGTTTGAATATCGCCGTGGGCGCCGCAACCTTTGCTGGACTCGTTGTGCAAGGACGATTGGCGAAATGGAGCGAGGCACGGAGCGAGCGCGAGGTCGCGCGGGCGTGGTCATTTCTGAGCGATGCGGAAAAAGAAACCTTGCAATCGATGCCCAAGCGTAGAAAAATCTGGGACTATTGCCGGCGTTGAAGTAACTGCCGGATAATGAGTTCGACAAACAAGCCATGACTTGGACTTTCAACCCACACGCCTACACGTCGGTCGTCGCCGAATTGTTGAGCGGCGACCGCATGCCGGCGCTCGGACCCGGTACTCCCAACGCCACCGCACGGCCCCGCCTCGAAGCGCTCACAATCGAATCGCTTTTTGGCGCTCAGGCGATCCGCGACGCCGACATGGCTCGCTGTTGTCTGTCGGCCCTTTGGCTGCTGAACGACTGCCTCGACGAGTCGCATCAAATCAGCCAGGAAATCGACACGCCTTCGGGAAGTTGCTGGCACGCCATCATGCACCGCCGCGAGCCGGACGCGGGAAACAGCAAGTATTGGTGGCGGCGCGTCGGCCAGCATCCGTTCCTCGTTCCGTTGCGTGAAGAAACTGCGGTCCTCGGCTATGCCTATGCGACGCCGGCGGCTTTTGTGGATTTCTGCGAGCGGGTACGGGAAACCGGCAGCGAGGACGAAAAACTGGCGCGGCAAGTTCAACTGCTCGAGTGGCGAATACTGTTCGATTGGTGTTGGCGTCAAAGTTTGTAATCAGCGATTTGCACACGATTTCCTGTCCCGTTCGTATAGTGAATCCAAGCGCCAATCACGAAGACGGCGCCGGCATTTTTAGCAGGAAGAAACTCCGGATATGAACCAGACGTCTCCGCGCCGCGTCGAGCGCGAACTCGGCGTGCCAATTCCCGGCGAGATTCTCGAACCGCCACAATGGGTCCAGACCGCCCTCAAGAAAATGCCTGTAAACGGCAAGCTGAACTGGGCCGACCTGTTCGGCCGGGTCGCGCCGATTGTGCTCGATCTGGGATGCGGGAACGGCCGGTTCCTGCTCGGTAGCGCGGTTCAGCGGAAAAATCACGATCACCTTGGAATCGACTCGCTGCCTGTAGTGATTCGCTATGCCCGGCGGCGCGGCAATCAACGCGGCCTAGCCAACTTGAAATTCGCCGTCGGCGGAGCCCGCGAACTTCTCGATCGTTGGGTCGAACCCCGCAGCGTCGCCGAGATTCACTGCTACCACCCGCAACCTTATTACGATGCCGCCCAAGTGCATCGCCGGATGATTGCTCCGGAGTTCCTGGCGCTCGTGCATCGCTCGCTGCTTCCCGGCGGGCTGTTCGTGGTGCAAACCGATAACCCCGGTTATTGGCGCTATTGCCTGTCGGTGCTGCCGGTGTTCTTCGAGTTTTCGGAACACACCGGAACATGGCCCGATGCGCCGCGTGGCCGAACGCGGCGCGAAATCGTCGCGCGAAGAAAAGGCTTGCCGATTTTCCGCGGCATTGGGCGGGCCAAGAGTGAATTGAGCGAGGCCGAAGCGATCAGACTCGCTGAAAGCACGCCGCCGCCGGTATTCGACGCGGACCGCCGCTACCGCGAGGCCGATTTGTTGGATCACGGCTGATGTTGGAAACAATAAGAAACCGGGAAATGAGGAACCGAGAACCGAGAATGAAAAATGACAACGGTTTTTCATTCTCGGTTCTCGGTTCCTCATTTTCCGGTTTTCTATTGCCCCGCTGTCACATGCCGTCTGCCGCCGCAATCTTCTCAAGCAACTCCTCGTTTGCCGGCATGGTGCCGCGGCATTTCGGATATTTGCTGCAGCCAAGAAACGGCCCCGTGCGGCCGCGACGCACTTTCATTGGCGAGCCACATTGCGGGCAAGTCTCCGCGACGTCGATTTGCGGCTCGGCCTTCTTTGGCGGCGCCGCCGGCAGCGCATCTTTGAGTTTTTCCTTCAACTCCGCCGTCATCGGTTTCGAACTTCGGCACTTCGGATAAGCGCTGCAGGCGAGGAACGGCCCGCGCGGCCCGCGGCGCACGATCATCGGCGAGCCGCACTTTTCGCAGGCGACTCCCGTCTCCACCGGTTTTACCAGTTTGCCTTCGGCATCCACGTCTTTGGCGTTCCGGCATTTCGGATAACCGGTGCAAGCCAGAAACGGCCCGCGCCGCCCCTCACGGATCACCATCGGCGATCCGCACTTTTCGCATTTGTAATCGGTCGGCTTGGCAGTCAGCTCCGCTTTACCGTCGGCCGTGATTTTCATCGTCGTCTTGCATTCCGGATACCCGCTGCAGCCCAGGAACGGGCCGCGCGGTCCGAAGCGTTGCATCATCGGTTTGCCGCAATTCGGGCACTTGACCTCTTCCGTCAGTTTCGGCGCCTCGGGTTGCCCCTCGGCCGGTTTGACGTAATCGCACCCGGTGCCGTCCTTTTTCCAGCCGGAGCAACTGATGAACTTCTTGCCGGTTTTTTTGGTGTAGCGCTCCACCAGCGGTTCGCCGCATTTCGGGCACTTCTCGCCCGTCTCCACGCCCTTCATCTTGGGCATGGCGTCTTCTGCTGTTGCCAATGCCGCGGAGAACGGGCCCCAGAATTCGTTGAGAACGTCGACGTATTCGGCTTTCCCGTTCTCGATCAAATCCAAATCGTCTTCGATATGGCTGGTGAACTTGAGGTTCATCACTTGCTCGAAATGCTTGACGAGCAAATCGGTGACGATCTTGCCAACTTCGGTGGCGAAAAAGCGGCGCTGCTCTTGTTTCACGTAACCGCGTTTTTGAATGGTCTCGATGATGCTCGCATACGTGCTGGGCCGGCCAATGCCTTCTTTCTCGAGGGCTTTGACCAACGATGCCTCGTTGAAGCGATTTGGCGGTTTGGTGAAATGCTGGCTGCGAAACAAGTCAAGGCGATCGAGCGATTGCTGCTGTCTTAGAGGCGGCAACTGCGTGTCCACGTGCTTGGCCGGCCAGATCTTGCGAAAACCGTCGAACTTCTCGATCTCGCCTTTAGCCGAAAACAGGCCCGGACCGGCAGTTACCTCCACATCCGTGACCGCGTCGATGGCCGGTGTCATTTGACTGGCCACGAAGCGATTGTAAATGAGCGTGTAGAGCTTGTGTTCGTCGGGCTTCAAATAAGGCTGCACTCGCTGCGGAGTGTATTGCACGTCCGTCGGGCGGATCGCTTCGTGGGCTTCCTGGGCGCTCTTGCCCGATTTGTACGCGTTGGGCTGAGCGGGTAAGTAATTCGGGCCAAAAGTCGCTTGAATGTACTGGCGCACGGTCGTCAGCGCCTCGGCAGAGACTCGCGTACTGTCAGTACGCATGTAAGTGATCAGCGCAACTGAACCTTCGCTGCCAAGGTCCACGCCCTCATACAACCGTTGGGCCGTGCGCATGGTGCGATCGGCCGAAAACCGGAGCCGCTGATTAGCCTCCATCTGTAGGGTGGAGGTGGTGAACGGCGCATTGGGCCGCTTCGCCTTGTCCTTTTGTTCCAGTTTCGTGATGACCCAATTCGCGCCGTCCAAAGCGGCCGACAACTTATCGGCTTGTTCCTCGTTGGTGATCTTGACGTCCTGGTTCTCCCATTTGTCCAACAGCGCGATAAACGAATCCTTGGGAGGCTTTGGAATGGCGGGCATGTCCGGCGCCGGCTGCTCGACGTCCTTGTCATCGGCGATGGACTCTTCCTTGTCGTCCTCGTCGGGATTGTCATCCTTTTTCTTCGCGTAGATCTTGCTTCGTTCCGGGTCGGCGGCGTGGGCGATGGAGGCACGCAACTCGGAAGGGCAGAGCAGGGCGGTGAGCTTCCAATACTCTTCCGTCTTGAACGCTTCGATCTCGCGCTCGCGCTCCACGATGAGTCGTACGGCCACGGATTGAACGCGCCCGGCGCTCAGGCCGCGAGTCACTTTGCGGCCCAGCAGATTGCTCAATGGATACCCCACGACGCGGTCCAGCACACGGCGAGCCTCCTGAGCGCGGACCAGGTTGCTGTCAATGTCGCGCGGATGGGCCAGCGCGTTCTGCACCGCAGTCTTGGTAATTTCGTTGAACGTGATCCGCCGGGTTCGCGCTTCGTCCAGCTTCAATTCGTCGGCGATATGCCAGGCAATGGCCTCGCCTTCCCG
This sequence comes from Gemmataceae bacterium, assembly GCA_041495645.1. Taxonomy (GTDB): domain Bacteria; phylum Planctomycetota; class Planctomycetia; order Gemmatales; family Gemmataceae; genus JBGQCZ01. Next base: position 14,926 of record JBGQCZ010000029.1, read on the forward strand.
ATCGGGGTCGGTAGCGAGGTAAACCATTTTCGCCTTGCTGGCTTCCTGCTTCAGCTCCGCGAGAATTTGCCGGGCGGTTTTTCGCTGAAATCCGCCCTTGCCGCTCTTTTCGTCCGGATCCTCCACCACATACGTCGGCACCCAGCCCTCGGAAATCCGCACACCGGCGATCTCCTCGCCCTTGCGTTTCTTGCGCGGCAAGTCGCGAACATGCCCGTAACTGGCCACCACGCGGAAGTTCGAACCCAAATACTTGTTGATGGTCTTGGCCTTGGTTGGCGATTCGACAATGACCAGGTCGTGTTTGCCCGTTCCGGCCGGAATCTCTCCGGTTTCAGCAGGCTTGCGACGACGCAACGACGGCTTGGCGACCGCATCGGTCGGCACGGGAGCGGCATCCGCTGCCGGCTTCTTGGCCCGAGCCCGCGGAGCTTTCTTCGGGGCGGCTTCTTCGGGCTTGGCTTTCTTCCTTGCAGGCACGTTGCCTCCCGGTTGCAGTTGTTTCAGCCCACGGAACCGCTACAATCGGCTCTTTGGGGATCTCGGCTCTGTCCATCACAGTTAGTACACGATAACGGACAACGTCAAGCCCTGCCGCCGGCGCAAGACGGTTCCGGCGCTCCGCAAAGCGAGGAATGCCAATGGCTTTCAATCCTTTCCACAGCTTTCGAAAATACAAGAAGACGATGTTCGCCGTCCTGACGATCATCTGCATGTTCGTATTCATCCTGTCCAGCGGCTTGGGCGGTGGAGCGGACCTGTTCAATCGCCGGATCTTCGGCGGCAGCCGCTATCCCGAGGTGGCCCGGCTCGACGGGCGCAAAATCGACGTGGAAGAACTGAAACAGGTCCGGAATCGCCGTCGCATGGCGAATGAGTTCATGTCGATGTTGATCACGCAGTCCCAATCGAAGACGATGGCGGACGTGCAAGCTAAACTCGACAGTTTTCCGCCATTCGTCAGAAGTCAGGTTGAGCAAATCATCCAGGGCCGGTTATTCATGCAGTTCGGTCAGCAGTATCTGTACCGATATCTTGGCTCAATTCCAACATCAGTGCGCGCGTTGGATGCCGGCGCTGAGATGCTCGAACGCGATAAGAAGCCTTCGGAAGCGGAATTGGTGCGCAGACTCCGGCGGCTGTTGATTCAGGATCAGGGACGCCGGGAGTACTTTGGTGAACTCTATTTTGGCGGCACCATTCGCAGCGGCCAGGACTTGCTCGATTTCTTGGTCTGGAAGTGGGCGGCCGACCAACGGAACATTCAGTTGTCCACAGAAGCCGTGCAACGGATGATGCGCGATGAAGTAGGCAGCGAAGACGCGGACGAGGCCGCCGCGGCAGTCGTGAAGTACATTCTTGGCCGCGACAAAGGACTGAGCGCCAGCGCGCTCCTGGATGCCCTGGGCGATGAATTCCGCGTGCGACTCGCGAAAACGGCGCTGATCGGGGAAACCCCCAAAATGCCCGCGACGATTGGCGGTTATGTCACGCCGTACGAATTCTTCAAGTTTTTCCGCGACGTTCGCACGACGATTCGCGTCAGCATGCTGCCCGTTTCGGCCGATGCATTCCTCGACAAAGTGACGGAGAAGCCGACCGAGGAA
>JBGQCZ010000030.1:0-16472 GCA_041495645.1 Gemmataceae bacterium
CCGCTCCCCGGTGGCGCCGCTGGCAATCGCGGACCGGATTTTTGATTGTCGCTGAAGCGGAAGGATAGTTGTCGCCGATCACGCCAATGATTACCGCCACAGCTAGCAGCGCGGTTCCAATACTGCAGCTAAGCCACGTAGCAAAATCGTAAACCTTCGTCATGATCTGGACTCCAAATGAACCTCGGTCACGGCCGGAGCAACGCGCATCCGGCATCAACTGCCCGATTACTCACGAATACGGCTGCGGATCCTTCCAACCAAGACTGAAAAATCGGAACGATCCGTGAATAGCTGGTAGCGAATCTCAGTTGCGCTCGATGCGCTGCGGGTGAATTCCACTGAAATCTCTTGCGTCGCGTGCGGCTCAATGGTCAAGGGCAAGTCGCCAATAGTGGCACAGGAACACGATGTCGTTCCGCCAGTTAGCCGTATTGGCTCGTCCGAGAGATTTGAAACCGCGACTCGTAGCGTGAGGCGCTCGCCGCGCGGTCCAGTTCCTGTGTTAAGCACTGATGGGTTTATCACCGCAGGTGCGCCGGACAATCGTGCCACGATTGTTGCCGCAGACGCACCGGCTGACACAAGAATCGCAGCTGCTACCAAGAGCGAAGCAAATGCTCCAGCGCCGACCAGAATCCGTCCAGAAAGGGAGATGCACCGACGCGCAAACCATTGTTGCCTGGAAAGCAGAACTGCAACTATCACAACGCAATCGACGCAAGCCATGGCCCAAGCGGGAACTACGACCGGACCCAGACAATCGCACGACGGCTCGCCACGAAATGCTGCCACTAAACTTGCGATTGCGAAAATCGGAACAAGATCAGGGCTACAGCCCAGCTGATTCGTGGTGCCGCGCCGCTGATGATCCAGACCGCCAAGCAGGCCTCAATGGCCACAAGCGGCCCCGTGAATCGGTGCGCTACAGTCAATTCTGATGGAAGAACTGCGCCGGTTAACGCTGAATACGACTTGAGCGCGGCGGCCAGAAAAAGCAAGCCAGCAATGGGGTAGGATACCAAGCCGAGCGCGATGCGCAACACATTCCACGCCCGGATTCTAATCGAGGGGGTGGTATTCATTTGTTCATGTGTGTCGGTCATGGCACACCACACAGTCTTCGCGTTAGCCAACTTTTAATTCAAACAGTCGTCAGACAGACGAACCAGACCAAACGGCCAAAACTTGGTTGCGGGGTCAATTGTCTGCACCGGCGTGGAGTTTATCAAACAGATTTTTCCGGGGCCTGCGGGCGAATTGCGTTGGCAGTTGTAATTGTGCGGTTATGGATATACAAGATCGGTCCGTCGGCGAGCTCGGCAGCTGGCGAAAAATGACTGTATTTCAAGCCCGAATCGCTCGCAGGATTTGGCTAACGTGGAGGCGGCGAAAAATTCCGGAATTCTGTGCGCACAACGCCCAACCGAGACGGTTGTCCTACGAAACCGGGACACGACACGGAGGTAAGATCGAACCACGGATGCCACGGATAACACGGATCGGAATGAGCATGACGGCAATCCTTTTTTCATCCGTGTTGTCGGTGACATCCGTGGTTAATTTCTGCACTACTGCAAACCGCGTCTTTCACTGGTAGTGGGTCATTTTAGCGGGTGCCTCGCTCACGCGTCGGGTTGGTGTTGATACCGACCCGACGCGTCAGCGAGGTGCTCGTCAATTTGCCCGCGTCCAAACTCAGGCGCCACCGGCATCGGCAGTTGCTTACAAACCAGATGCAACCTATGATGCCTACAAGACCGTGCGAACCAGAAAGACTCATTGGACGAACACCCCTCTTGGGGCGCGTCGAGCGCCTGGAAACTATTGGGCGCTTGCTCGCCGCGGTCGGGTCGGTCATAATCGAGGAGATGTTCATTCGCGTCGGAGCCCTTCAGGATCCCTCCAGCATGTCGAATCCCGGCGAATCACCAGAAGACATCTTTTCACCTGCCGGAAAGCTGCGCCTCGACGTTTTGCAGGAAGAAACGACCCAAGCGCTTCAGGAAGCCATGCGTTACGCGCGCACCACGAATTGGGACAGCGTGCGGAGTCCGCACCTGTTCATGGGCCTCCTGGCCGCACCCGACGATGGCATTCACTGTTGGGGCGACCGCTTGGGCGCCGACCTGCCCCGCCTTCTCGAACAATTCGCCGAGTTGTTCCATCAAGAGAAAGGCGAGGAAGACGCGTATATCAGCCTCAATCGCGAGTTCCTTTCCGACAACGTGATCCGGCTGCTTCGTGAAGCTTTCCTCCGGGCGGTGGACCACAATCGCCGGGTCACGCCCATCGACCTGCTTATCAGCCTGTTCACCACGCCCAACAGCATCGTCGCCGAGTGTTTCGAGCGAATCGGAGTCACGGCGGCGAAGCTCACCGAACTTGCGGTAATCGCCGAGCAAAAGTGCAGTCAGCACTAAATCGCGTCTTACGACCGCTACAACCGCTAGCGTCACCGGCCTCAAGTCAAATCACGGGCTGGTTTCGCACTCGCTCCGTTTTGGACACCATTCAAGTGAAGTAAAATCCAAGTAAAGACAATGTGGACACTCAACGACGAGTGCGCCCGCGTTTCTGCCGACTTTCGGGGGGAAGGGCCATGCGCCTTCGAAATTTCGTTTGCTTGGGTTTGGGGTGCCTCTTCGCGGCGACCCAGACGGGTTGCTGCAGCTGGGAACAATTCCGCGCCAATCATCCGCGATTGTATGGCACGAAGCCCAGCGATCCGCTGGTGGATCGCAGCGTTCCGCCAAACTACCCGAACTATCCGATTGTTCCGCTACCGGGCACGACGCAGCCGGGCGGCCCGGAGATTTTGACTCCGCAACCGGCCCCGCCGGGCTCGACTCCCACCCCGCCGCCACCCAATTCGGCGGGCTACGGGACCGTAGCGCCTCCGAATGGAATCGCTCCCGCCGAGTTCGTGTATCCGCCGAATCCGACGCCCAAGCCCTCTGATTCGCTCAGCATACCTTCCGGCCAAAGTGCGGAGCCGCCAAAAGCGCCGGCGCGTCGGATGCCGCCGCCCGACTATCCGCCGACGGAAGCCGAAAAGACCAATACTTACGCCGTTCCGCCCGGACTGCTCGATCCGATGCCGGATTCCAAAACACCGTTGATTCCGCCCACGAATGTCGACTCTTCGCCTGCACTTCCGGTTGGAATCCCGAACTTTACCGAGATCTCCGACAAGCTCGCAATGGGTTTGAAGCCCGATCCGGAAGGATTCCAGTGGCTTCGCGACAACGGTTATCAAACCGTCCTTCACCTGTGCCGGCCGGGCGCCGACCGTTCGGCTCATCAAGAGCAAATTGAGAAACGCAGTTTGAAGTACCTTTCGCTGGAACTCTCGGCGGCAACGTTGACCAAGGAACAGCTCGAAGAGTTCAACAAGATTGTCGCCGATCCAACAAACAAGTCGCTGTTTGTATACGACGAGAATGGCGCTCTGACCGGCGCGATCTGGTACCTGCATTTGCGCTCGGTCAAGACCATGCCGGCGGAAATGGCGAAAGGACATGCCGAGCGCCTGGGATTCAGGGAAAAAGGCACGGACGAACAAGACGCACTGTGGGCCTCAATTCAGTTGATCCTCGACGATAAGAAGCCGTGATCTGGCCGCGACGTGAGAAAGGGCGTTGAATACCCGCGATGGTATTCCACGCTCTTTCATTTTGAGTCGCTGTCATGACCACACCGCTCTTGGGATCGACGACGCCGTTGGCGCCGGCACTTTTTCAATCGTCCGTTTACGCAATCCCCGATCTTGACGCCCTCGCACGAATCTACTCCGCCGAAGAGCCCGGCTTCATCTACGCCCGCGACGCCCACCCCAACGCCCATCTCCTCGGCATCACGCTTGCCGAGTTGGAACATGCGTCGTGGTCGTTGGTCTGCGGTTCGGGAATGGCGGCCACGACTGCCAGCCTTTTGGCGTTGGTGCGTTCCGGCGAACGCGTCGTGGCCAGCAACTGCCTTTACGGCCGAACCAGTCAATTGCTGAAACAGGAACTGTCGCGATTTGGCGTCGCGACCACGTTCGTCGATTGCAACGATCTTGAAGCAGTGCGCATCGCGCTGCAAACTCCGGCCCGGGTGCTGCAAGTCGAAACCATGTCGAATCCGCTCTGCCGGGTGATCGATATTGAGGCGCTGGCGCGGCTGTGCGAATCGCACGACTGTCGATTGGTCGTCGATAACACATTTGCCACGCCGGTGCTGGCGAAACCGCTGGAATTGGGCGCCTACCTGGTCATCGAAAGCCTCACCAAGATGATGGGCGGGCACGGCGACGTGACCTTGGGAGTTGTCAGCGGCCGGGACGGCGAACTTCTCCCGCGGATCTCGCAAATCATGAGCCTCTGGGGCCTGGCTTCGAACCCGTTCGATTGCTGGCTGACCGCCCGCGGCCTTTCAACCTTGGAATTGCGCGTCAAGGCCGCGACAGCCAACGCCGCGGCGCTCGCCGACTGGCTGGCAGCGCAACCCGGAATTATTCGCGTGGTTTATCCCGGCCGGCCGGACCATCCCGATCATGCGTTAGCGAAGCGCGTGCTGCCCCGCGGCCTCGGCAATATGCTCTGCTTCGAACTCGAAGGCGGCCGGGACGCCGTCAACCGCTTCATGCGCGGGTCCAAAGGCGTTCCATTCTGCCCGTCGCTCGGCAGCACGCAAACGACCTGCAGTTACCCGGCGATGACATCGCACCTCTACGAAAGTCCGGCCGAAAAGAAGCGCCAAGGGATTACCGATGGGCTCATTCGACTTTCAGTGGGAATCGAAGAGTTAGGCGAGATTCAGATGGAGATGGCGAAGGGGTTGAAATGATCCGGGGTGATGTGAGATGATGGGATGAGTCCAGAGGAATTCCGATGAATGAGAACAAGAAGCTCGATCCGCCTTGGGTGGACGGAAACCTGTTCAACATCAACCGCAATAAGGTTCCAGCCGAGGAGATTCTGAAGTATTCGGGCATGGAAGTCGCGTGGAAGCAGGATGGCACGCAGATCATCGCGGGCGCAAAGACGTTTGAAGAACTAGTTGCGAAAATTGAGTCGCTTGGGATCGACCCGAGCCAAGTTGTCTTTTCGTACGTGCCGACGGATGATGAATCACTACTCTTCTGACCATGCGGTTTCGCTACTTACTCGCTCGCAGTTCGGTACCGGTTGCGGCCCTGGGAGGAAGATTTGTCCGCCCGCGACCGGTATTTGGAGCCACAGTGATCGGCCCTGCTCGATCGCTTGTGCGGGACTGCTTGCTTGACTCGGCCGCCGACGAGGTGATCTTGCCCGAAAATTGGGCGCTGGCCGTCGGGATTGACCTCTCCACAGCAAAAGTCGCATCGAGCCGCTACGTTCGCTTCGGCAGCATATCGGTGCGGCGTGTGGAAACAACTTTGCGTCTAACAGATGGAATTGAATCTCGCGAATGGCGTGCCGTCGTCGCCTTCACGCCCGCCCGGCTCATCTACCCGATCTTGGGTTTCGCCGGTTGCCTTCAGTTCTTCGACGCGACATTTCGCGGCGCCTTGGAAGAGGTCGAACTCACCGTGAATGCACTCTACCGCGGAACTTGATCAGTCCTTCTTTGTTTTTCTTCGCTCGGTGTATTCGCGTTCCAGCTTCTGCATCAACTCGCCCAGCCGATCCATCAGCCGGCGCGGCTTCCTGGGCTTGCGTTTGGCCAGCGCGTACGCGGTCATCAGCGGCAACGCAACCGTTGAATCCAAATAGCAAGTAACGGTGTCCGGGAGGGTTTCGGGATCGACCTTGCCCCAGGTCATGGCTTCCGACGGCGTCGCCCCGCTCAGGCCGCCGGTGTCGGGACGGGCGTCGGTGATTTGCAGGAAGTAATCATGCCCGCTCTCGCTGAGGCCCAGCACTTCCTGAATTTGCGGTTCGGTTTGCAGCATGAAGTTCTTCGGCGAGCCGCCGCCGAGTATCCACACGCCGCTCGCCCCGTTCCGTTTGGCTTCCAGCACGATCGCCGCGCTTTGATTCACGTCGCGCAACGGATCGATTCGCAGCGCCGAGCCTTCCAACTGCAGCGCCGCCAAATTCATGCCGATGCTGCTGTCACCGGGGCTCGAAGTGAAAATCGGCACCGCATGGCGATACGCCGCCGCCACGAAACTCCGCCCCTTGCGGCCCACCTGCTCCTCGCGCTCCGACAAGTACTTGCCCACGAGATAGTGGAATTCGGCCGTGCCAAACGTTTTTTGAAATGGCTCGCTGCGGCAGATCGTGCGATAGAAGCGGTCGGTGCCGAGCAAGTTTTCGTAGTCGAAAACGATGTCGTAGATGCGAATGACCTGGTGTTCGCGGAGTTGGCGGTCGTCGAGGCCCGGGCGGGCCTGGTATAGATCCATGCCCAACGCATAGTGGGTGTCGTGATAGACGTTGGCGCCAGTACTCACGATCCAATCGACGAAGCCGGCTTCGATCAATGGCGCCAGACACGACATGCCCAATCCGGCTGGCGTGAGCGCTCCGCTCACCGAGAGACCGACGACCGCGTCGTCCGCGAGCATCTTCTTAACGAGAATCTGGCACGCTTCGCGCAGCCGGCCGGCGTTGTATGACAAAAAGACGTTTTCCAGCACATCAGAAAGGTTGGCGTTTGCAGTCAGTGCGGGCGGATCGATGCGAGTCTGGCTGATGCGTGGCAGGAGTTCCCCGGCGCGCTTCGGGCAATGTTCGGGCTTTTGTTTGTGAGGATGCATGATTTCTATATAGCCCCCGGCTTGCCGGGGGAAACCTAACTCCCCCCCCGGCAAGCCGGGGGCTATGTGCCAAACGCTTCGCACAATCGCAAATGCTGCTGAATATCCAGCGTTTCGGCACGAATGCTTCCGTCGATGCCGAGTTCGGCCAGCTTGCGGTCGACTTCGGGCTTGTCACGGCGGCCCGACGGCCAGCCGATCAGCGCCCCGCGCAGGTTCTTGCGACGGTGCGAGTATAAGTCGCGCAAGAATACGCGAAACTTCGGCACGTCCGCCACTTTTGCCCGCTTCTCCGGATTCGCCGTGATCTTGACTACGGCCGAATCGATCTTGGGCCGCGGCCAAAAGACGTCGGGAGGCAGGCGGCGAATGACTTCCACGTCGGCGACGCTTTGCACCAGCACGGCGAGCGAACTGTACTCGTGGGAATCGACTTTGGCCGTGAGGCGCTCGGCGATCTCCCATTGAACCATCACGACAAACGAGGAAAAACCCAGGCCGGCGATCAGCGTATTGCAGATGATCGGCGTGGCGATGACGTACGGCAGATTGGCGACGAGCTTGCGCCGCGTGCAGCCGTGCTTCGCCTGCATTTCATCCAGCGCGGCCAGCATGCCGGGATTGAGTTCGTTCTTGTGCTTCAATGCGTCGGCATGCAGCAAATGGACATTTTGGCGGTTCGAAATCAATTCCTTCGTCAACTGATGAAACGCCGGATCGATCTCGACGCTGACCACGGCCCCGGCCAGTTCCGCGAGCCGCCCGGTGAGCGTCCCGGTCCCGCTGCCGACCTCCAGAACCAAGTCCTCTTTGGTGAGTTCCGCCGACCGAACCACCAGGTCGAGCATGTTGAGGTCGATCAGGAAATTCTGGCCGAGTTTGTTCTTCGGCTTGATGCCGCGGCTGTCCAACAGATTGCGCAGAAAGCTCAGCGTTTGTCGCGGTGGCGTCGGGGAAGAGGAGTCGTTCATCGATCTTGGGTCGCTTGCAATTGTTTTTGAACGTATTTCGCCAACAGGTCGGTTTCCAAATTCACGGCATCGCCTGCGCGTTTGAAACCCAGTGTCGTAACCGAAAGCGTGTGCGGAATCAGCATGACGCTGAAGCGATCACTTGCCACATCCACCAGCGTGAGACTGATCCCGTCCACCGCGATCGACCCCCTTGGGACCAATTGACGCGTCAGTTCCGGCGGACACGAAAACCAGACGCTTTCGAATTCGCCCCGGTTCGCGCGCTCCGCAATTCGCCCGACCGCGTCGATATGCCCGGTGACCAAATGCCCGCCCAACCGATCGCCGAAGCGCAAAGATCGCTCCAGATTGACCCGGTCGCCTTCGTGCAGGTCCCCGAGATTTGTTTTTGCCAAGGTTTCGAAGCCGGCCTGAAAGCGAAACGACTCCGAGTTGCGCTCGACGACGGTCAAACACGCCCCGTTGACCGCGACGCTTTCACCGCTCGCCAGTTGCGACGCGAATGTCGCGGCGATTATCAGTTCGGCCCCGTCGGCGATTCGGGCAACTTGCCGAACCGTACCCAGATCTTCGACGAGGCCGGTAAACATCGTTGCCGCTCACGTGCCGTGTTCCCATCCACTGAGATACTTCTGCTGCTCGGGCGTCAGCGTGTCGATGTTGATGCCCATCGACGCGAGCTTCTCGCGCGAAACGTATTGTTCGATTTCGATCGGCACATTGTGGACCTTGTTGCCGAGCTTGCCTTTGTTCTTGACGCAAAACTCGGTGGCCAGCGCCTGGGTGGCGAAGCTCATGTCCATGACCGACGGCGGGTGCCCTTCGGCCATCGCCAGATTCACCAGCCGGCCTTCGCCGAGCACGAAAATGCGCTTGCCGTTCTTGAGCTTGTACTCGTCCACTTGCGGGCGAACGTCTTTCGTGACCGTCGCCGACTCTTCCTTCAAGGCCGGCAATTCCAGTTCCACGTCGAAGTGCCCGCTGTTGCAAACGATCGCCCCGTCCTTCATGGCCAGGAAATGCTCGCGGCGGACGATGTGCTTGTTGCCGGTCACGGTGATGTAAATGTCGCCGACCTTCACGGCGTCGGCCATCGGCATCACCGAAAAACCATCCATCGCGGCTTCGAGCGCTTTGATGGGATCGATTTCCGTCACGATGACGTTGGCGCCCAAGCCGCGCGCCCGCAGCGCAACACCCTTGCCGCACCAGCCATAGCCGCTCACCACGAGCTTGCGGCCGGCGATGAGGACATTCGTGGCGCGAATCACGCCGTCAATCGTGCTTTGACCGGTTCCATAGCGATTGTCAAACATGTGCTTGGTGGCCGCGTCATTGACGGCAATCACCGGGAACTTCAAAACGCCGTCCTTTTCCATCGCCCGCAAGCGAATTACGCCCGTGGTGGTCTCTTCCATGCTGCCGAGGACGGTGCTGAACCGGGAGGCACGCTCGCCCGCCGAGAACTTGTTGGCCCAGGCCGCGACTTGCGGATGCACATCGCCAAGGCGATTCAACGCAATGAACACCATGGCGGAGACCAGATCGGCCCCGTCGTCCATGGTAACGTGCGGCGTGTGTTCCAGGGCCGAAGCGACGTGCTTGTAGTAAACGTCGGTCGATTCGCCGTGAATGGCATAGACGGAAATGCCAAAGTCGTGAACGAGGCTCGCGGCCACATCGTCCTGGGTCGAGAGCGGGTTCGAGGCAATCAGTGCCAGGTTGGCCCCGCCGGCTTGCAGCGCGCGGGCCAGATTCGCGGTCTCGGCGGTGACGTGCAGGCAGGCCGAGAGTTTCAAGCCGGCGAGCGGTTTTTCGCGCGCGAAACGCTCGCGGATTCGAGCCAAGACGGGCATGTCCTGATCGGCCCAAAGAATGCGTCGCTTGCCGCCCAAGGCCAACGATGGATTCGCAATATCACACGGCACGGCGGCCATTTCAAGTCCCTCAAACAGAAATACGAGCAATTGCCCAACGGGCAGACCAAAGAGCTAAGATATGGAAAGCGAAGTTGAATTGGAGATGTGGGACGAGGCCGACAATCTAGCTGTTCTGTCGGAAGTTCCACACGGTCAGAATTGTGATCGTGCGGCCATCCGATTCCTTGCGAAAGGTAACGCCCAACGGCGCAAAGAATGCGATTCTACGTCCGCCGGGACGCGATTCGCCGACGCCATCAGGATGTGCCCGTAATGCCATTTCCAATTGATTCGCTGCATTCGTGATCGCTGCACGGGTTGCGGAACCTGCCTGTGACCATACGGAGGCCAGTTCGTCGAGAGCGGACTGGAGCCATTCGACCCGAAACATCAAAGTCGCTCCAGATGTTTCAGCACTTCGGCAGTCGTGTAGCGCCGCTCATTCGATCGCTCGCGGCGCTGCAATTCTTCTTCGCTAATCGTCGGCTCGTTCGGCTCGATCTGGCTCGGATCGACCGCAGGGATGAACCGGCCCATCATGAACCCGGTTTCATCGCAAATCTCCAGAGGCTCTGAGAGATTGTGCAACCGGGCCTTCAATTCGGCGTCGACTTTGATTCGGGTCATGATTGTTACCCTCGGAAACAGCGAGTGACCGGATGCCTACTTCAATTATACCGTATCACACCTGTTTCTTGCTCACGTATTGATCAGCGGCCGACTCTTTTCGCCCTTCGAATCGAGCGTGTCCAGATGCGCGCCCCATTTCTTCGCCACCGCCACCGTCTCTTTCTTCAGCTCGGCTGCTTCGTCCTTGGTCAGCGGCTTGAACGACTTCGCCCAGCCGACATTCTGCTCCAGTTCCTTCACGCTGCCCATGCCGATGACGGCCAGCGCCACGCCCGGCACGCTTAGCGCGAACCGGAATGACGCTTCGCGCAGCGACGGCGGCATCTTGCACGACGCGATCCCACCGCCAAACACTTTCATCGCCACCAGACCGACGTTCTTCTTCCGCGCCACCGGCCAGACCACGTCCTCGAAGGCATAGGTATGCCGATCCACCACATTGACGGCGTTCATCATGACGTCGATGTCGCGTTTGGCGATCACCTGGGCGAACTTCTCCGGCCGATTGTGCCCGGTAATGCCGACGAAACGCGTGAGCCCTTCCTTTTTGGCTTTCTCGAGCGAAGCCATCGGTCCGTTGTCGCCGACGAGCTCGTCGAAGTCGTAGGTCGCATGACCAATGGAATGTGTGTAGATCAGGTCGGCCTGGTCGATGCCCAACTCCTTCAAATTGGAGCGAACCAGATCGAGCGTCTTCGAGCCGTCAGTCTCCAGGCATTTCGTGACGATGAACACTTCCTTGCGCCGCTCTTTCAACACTCCGCTGATGTATTTCTGCGCCCGGCCGTAACCGGTGATGATGGCCTGACGCGTTCGCGGCGGAGCGGTGTCGATGTAAGTCACGCCGAGGTCGATCGCCTTGTTGAGCAGGGCGACGACTTCTTTTTCGTTGCTGTTGTTTCCAAGGGCAACGGTTCCCAGGCCGAGAATTGGCACCTTGACGCCGGTCTTACCAAGCGTGCGTTGCGGGAGGCTCTCAGCGTCTTGCGCGCAAAGCCGCGAAACGGCCAAGGCGGCGGCGCTCGATTGCAAGAAGCGGCGGCGCGTGATCATTGAATCCCTCCGGTTATTTCCGTTCGACTGCCATATCGGTCCAACCGATCATCATTTCCTGCCAGGTCTGGTCGCCCCAGCGGACGGTTCGACTTGGGTCCGGGTTGCTGGCGTTGCCCGTGGAATTGTCGAAGTGGGCCACGCAATGGAGTTTGGCGCCCTTCGGCACATTAAACGGTTTCGCCAGATGATACATGTTCTGCCAGTTGAAGTTGAAGCGCGGGATGGAAATCAGCGGTTCCTTCTTGCCGTCGGGGTAGACCGCTTCGATGAAAAAGTCCTTGCCGCGCAGGTGCATGTGCGGCATGAAGCTGATAATCTGCGCGTCGACGAGAAATTCATTCCGGCCGGAATTCGGGTCCCACGGCCCCCAGGAATCGACCCGGTGATTCGCATCACCGGGCGGAATCGCGAACTGGACGTTCAAGATCGGCACCGTCAGGATCTGGTGCGTCGGCGGTTTCTTGGCGAAAATCAAGCCGATCGACGAGCGATCCTTTTGGGCTTTGCCATTCGGCGTGTAATGCATCTGCAAAACGATCTTCGAGCCCTTGGGAATCTTTTTGGCGTAGCCGGGCGGCAGAATCGTGGGCATATCGCCGGGCGCCGTCCCGCACAGGATTGTGGCCTTTCGCGCTTCGGGCACGATTGGCGGCAACAGCGGCGGGCCGGGCGGGTCGGGCTCGTTCGATTTTCGCGGCGGGACCACGAAGGCGATAATGTGATGCACGACCTCAGCAGCATCGGGGCGGGCCTCCGCCCTTTCGATCCACATGTCTTCGGTGAAATTCGTGTCGATGACGAAGTACTGGTAAGGAATGCCGAGTCGCGGCATCTCTGCTGCAACCGAATACTCCTTGGCCATTTGGAAGATCACGTCCGGTTTGCCGATTCGCCAATCTGATGAAAACGTCTTGGCCGGCGGCATGTCCTTGTCGTCGCCCTTGGCGCATCCTTGATCGATCCAGGACAAGAGCGTCTCGCGGTCCTTCTCGGGAAGCGAGCGATCGTTGGCGAATTGACCAATCTTCGAATCGGCGTACCACGGCGGCATGCGCTTGTCGGCCACCACCTCGCGAATCATCGCCGACCAGCCTTCGGCGTCTTCGAAACTCAACAACGGCATTGGCCCGATCTGGCCCGGTCGATGGCATTCCTGGCAGTTTTTCTGAATGATCTTTGCCACATCCTTCGCGTACGTCACTTTTGCGTCGGCCTTTGGCTTCGTGGCGCGAGTGATCAGGCAACCGGCGACTTCGGTTTCGGCGACCGCCACGGGCTTGCCGCCCAACACCGCATCCAACGCATCGACCAACTCTTGCTTGGTTGGCTTAGTGCGGCGGAACTCGTAGCCGAATTGATCGTCGATCCGCCCGCGATAGCGAATCACTCGCTTCTCATCCAGGACAAACACTTCCGGCGTCCGGCGTGCCTCGAACAAGTCCGCAATTTTGTTCGCCGAATCCTTCAAAACCGGGAACGGTAGCTCATACTTCTTGGCGTGCTCGGCCACGTCCTTCGCCGAATCGATGCGGTTCGAATTGATGGCGAGAAACTGGACGCCCTTGGCATCGTAGAGCTTCGCCAACTCGGCCAGTCGCGGAGCATAGGAGTTGTTGATCGGGCAAGCGGTGCCAAGGAAGACGACCACCATGGCCTTGCGGTCCTTAAAGTCCGCCAACGCGACGGGCTTCCCGGTTCGTACATCGGGCAGGCTGAAATCCGCGACCTGGCCGGCCGGTTTTTCCTTCTTCGAATCGGGCGGACCGGCCGGTGTGGTCAAAACTCCGACCGACATTCCAATCCCGACCACGGCCAACAACGCCAGGTAAAAGCAAATACGCCGCATCGAATTGACTCCACTCTATGCCCTGGAAGAAATGACATTCAACCCGTTCCGATCACAGTCCCTTCGACGGGGTCACTCTCAGTTCTATTTCCTTGCCGTCGCGTTTCACCTTCACCGGTACGGTCTGATCCGGCTTCACATGGCTGGCGGCTTCGAACAGGTCCACGACCGTATCGGTCCAGCGGCCGTCGATGGTCAACAGCCGGTCGCCGGCCATCAATCCGGCTTTGTCGGCGGCGCTGCCTTTGAGCACGTCCTTTACGTCCACACCCGCTTCGGTATCCTTGGCGCCCTTATCGGCGACGAAGCCCCATTGCCCTTGCGGAATCAGAATCTTCGGCCCGCCCTTGTCGCGTTGGGCGCTCATCATCGTGGCCATCAGCGTGTCGAAGAGATTGCTCGGCTTGTAATCGACCGGCGCGAAGGTGAATTCCTTGGCCTGGTAATCGACGGTCATGCGGTAGCGGGCAAAGAACGGGAAGCCGACGAGCCCGTCGATCGGTCCGAACATTTCCGAAATGGCCTGAACGGTCGGGTGATCCATCACCATGGTGGACACGTCGGTGGCCTTGAGTTCGCCCATTTGGAATTCTTTGATGTTGAACTGGCCCATGGCGCCGAAGAGCGCGAATCCGGGCTGCTTGGCGTTCTTGTCAATCACGCCCGCGTCCTTGGCGATGCGGTTATTGATGAGCATCAACGGAGCCCCGGTATCGAATATCAACCGATACGGCCCTTTGCCGTTGAGCTTCACTTCCACAACGATGTGCTTGGTCTTCAGCAGGTCGAATTTGACCCTCTTGGGCTCGTCCTTTTCCTTCTTGGGCTCGTCGGCGAACGCGGGAAAAGCGGCGATGGCCAGAATCGCGGTGAATAGCAAGCGTGTCATGGTCACAGCCCCTTTCCGAGCTCGACGGTGATCTTCTTCTCCGAGCCGTCGCGAATGATGTTGATCGTGACCTCGTCGCCGGCGGCTCGCTTTGCCGCCGACTTAGCCACGTCGGAAATGAGATCAATCTTATCTTTGCTCATGTTCTTGATCGTGTCGCCGGGTTTCAAACCCGCTTTGTCGGCCGGACTTCCGGGTAGAACGGACTTCACCGTCACGGTGCTATCCGTCTCGGTCAGTTCAACTCCCAGGAAGCCTCGCGGCTTGCGCTCGGGCACGCCTTTGAAGCCCATGAGCGGTCCGATGAGTTTCATGGCGAACCCGAGAAACTCCATGCCGCCTTGCCCTCCCCCGCCGGCCAACCGCGGAGGCAGGCCCGGATCGAACCCCGGCAATTCAGTCAGAACCAGCTTATCCCAGGTGAAGTCGTATTGGATCTTGTACTTGGCTAGCAGATTGAAGCCGATCATGCCGTGCAGTTCGTAGCCCGCCAAGCCCATGCCGTTCATGCCTTCCAGCTGAAATGGATCCTCAATCGCTCCGCGGGCCTTGTCGATCTTCAGCCCGCCTTCCAGCTCGAAGCTCTCGAACGTGCCGAAGCCGTCCTTTTCTTTCTCGACATTGACCTTCTTGGCGACCTTGGTGGCGACGAACAGCGCCGGAGCGCCGGTATCGACAATGAAGTTGAACGGTCCCTTGCCGTTGATTTTTACTCGCACCATGACGTGATTGGTGGCTGTAAGCTTGTAGGGGACCGAGATTGGCTTAGGTTTTTCGTCGGCGAATGCGGGCACGGCCAGCAAAATCGCCAGCCCGCTGAACCAGAATCGCATGGATTAACTCCATTGATGAAGAAAGAGAACCACAAAGAGCACGAAACAGCACGAAGAACACAAAGAGCTTGAAATCGACTTTGTGTTCTTTGTGCCTCCTTAGTGGCCTTTGTGGTTCTCTTATTCTGGCCTACCTCGCGGCCGATTTCAACGTCTTGGCCCGCCGAAGTCCGGCTTCTGCATGATCAGGAACGGAATGCCGTTCTTGTGGTCCTTCGTTGCGCCCAAGAACCCGAACAACATTTCGTTCGTAGTCTGCTCGCCAAAGCGCACGTCAATCGGCGGATTCGACGGGTTGTTCGGGTTCGACGCGCTATTGTCAAACACGGCCTCGATGTCGAAGCGCGTGCCCGACTTCACCTTGATCGGTTCCTTGAGGATGTATTGTTCCTGCCAATTGTAATCCCAATCGGCCACGTCGATGATGATCTCGGTCTTTCCGTCGGGTGTGGTCATGGTGATCTTCACCGACTTGCCGAGCAAATGCATGTGCGGCAGAACCGTGTACAGCGTGCAATCCTCGAGGGCGACCGTGCCGCCGCGGGCCACGAAGTGGCTGTCGCCGGCGGGAATGTAACCCAATCCGCCGAAGCGGACTCCACCAGCGGAGGGCTTGGCATCGGTCTTGAAGCGGCCCGGTGCGACCAGCCCCAACATCGGCTTTTCCACCGGCTTCTTCGCGAAATAGAGGCCGACTTGCGTACGGTCTTTTTCGCGTTTGCCATTGCGGTGATAGTGCATTTGCATCACGAAATCGGACCCGGCCGGAAGCAGGAAGCCGGTGCCTTCGGGCATGAACTTCGGCATGATGCCCGGCGCCCAACCGCCCAGCGCACCAACCGGTTGCTTGCCCGACAACAGCTGCGCGGGCGACGGCCGGAAGCCGATGCCCATTGACGACGAGAACCCCGGCCCGACATCGACCGCATCCGGCCCCGGCGGGTTGGCTTTCAGTTTCTCGCGCGATTCTTCTTCGAGCTTGCGGGCGCTGCCGGTGGTGTCGAAAAAGTTGAGCGTGTGATGCACGACCTTGGCGTTACCCGGCCGCACTTCCACCGCAACCACGTATTTGTCTTCCGTCAGGTTCGTCGGCATCACGAATACGCGGAACAGGTCTTTCCCGGTCGGACCGAGAATGAAGTCATCGTTGCTGGTCAGGACCAAATCGGGCTTTCCAAGTTGCCAGCCTTCGGGGAATTTCTTTTCCGGCGGCGCGTCCTTGACGTCGCCTTGCGGGCAGCCGTTGTCCACCCATTTGGCGATGGTTTGAATTTCCTTCTCGCTCAAGCGGCGGTCGCCGTCGAATTGCTTGCCGCCCGTCGCTTTCCACGGCGGCATTTTGTGGCTCTTGGTGTAGTCCTTGATGTCGTCGGCCCAATTGACCGCTTGCTTGTAAGTCATCAACGAGAACGGCCCGACTTCACCCGGCCGATGGCAACCCTGGCAACGATTCTGAATGATGGCCTGCACGTCCTTGGTGTAAGTGACCTCGGTGCTGGTTCCACGCTTGGCGTCGCGAACGATATGGCAACCGATCGGCTCGGTCTTGGCCGGCACGGCTCTCTTCGGCGCCAACACGTGGCCGATCGCGTCGTTCA